>JANYDZ010000664.1 GCA_025363375.1 Hyphomicrobiales bacterium | reverse complement strand
CATTCTGGAGTGAGGATATGAATTTGCTACCGAAACTGACGCATAGGCGAGCCGCGCTGGGGCTGGGGATCTTGGCGCTGCTGGTGACCGCGGGGGCCGTCTACGCGCAGACGCCGGCTCCGCAACCCGTGGCGCCGCCGGCCGCGCCCACGCCCGACAAGGGCGACACGGCCTGGATGCTGATCTCCTCCGCCCTCGTGCTGATGATGTCGATCCCCGGGCTCGCGCTGTTCTACGGCGGCCTCGTCCGCACCAAGAACATGCTGTCGGTTCTGTCGCAGGTGTTCATGATCGTGTCGCTCGTCTCGGTCGTCTGGGTTCTCTACGGCTATTCGCTCGCCTTCACCGAGGGCGGAAGCGCCAACGCCTTCATCGGCGGCCTGTCGCGGGTCTTCCTCAAGGGCATGACGCCGGAATCGACCGCGGCCACCTTCTCCAACAACATCGTCGTTCCCGAATTCGCCTACATGGCCTTCCAGATGACCTTCGCCTGCATCACGCCGGCGCTGATCGTCGGCGCCTTCGCGGAGCGCATCAAGTTCTCGGCGGTGCTGGTCTTCGTGCTCGCCTGGGTGACGCTGATCTATTTTCCGATCGCTCATTCGGTCTGGTACTGGGCTGGCCCGGACGCCATCGGCGACGCCGCGAAGGCGTTGGCCGCGGCCACGGACGACGCGGCCAAGAAGGTTGCGCAGGACGCGCTCGACGCGGTCAACGCCAATGCCGGCTATCTCTTCCAGTTGGGCGCGCTTGATTTCGCCGGCGGCACGGTCGTGCACATCAACGCGGGCATCGCCGGCCTTGTCGGCGCGCTGATGATCGGCAAGCGCGTTGGCTATGGCCGCGAAGCCATGCCCCCCCACTCGCTGACCATGACCATGATCGGCGCCTCGCTGCTGTGGGTCGGCTGGTTCGGCTTCAACGCGGGCTCCAACCTCGAGGCCAGCGGCACGACGGCGCTCGCTTTCGTGAACACCTTCGTCGCCACCGCCGCCGCCGCGATGTCCTGGCTGTTCGTGGAATGGGCGGCCAAGGGCAAACCGTCGTTGCTCGGCATGGTGTCGGGCGCCGTCGCCGGCCTCGTCGCGGTGACGCCGGCGTCGGGCTACGCGGGTCCGATGGGCTCGCTGGTTCTGGGCCTGCTTGTCAGCCCGGCGTGCTTCTTCTTCTGCTCCACCGTGAAGAACAAGTTCGGCTATGACGACGCGCTCGATGTGTTCGGCATTCACTGTGTCGGCGGCATCGTCGGCGCCATCGGCACGGGCGTTCTGGTTGCTCCCTACCTCGGCGGCGTCGGCCTCACCGACTATATGGTCAAGCCGGGCGCCGGTTCGCCGGGCGAATATGTCATGGCCACGCAGGTCATGATCCAGCTGAAGGCGGTGCTCTACACGCTGGCGTGGTCGGGCATTGGTTCGGCGATCCTCTACAAGCTCGTCGATATGACAATGGGCCTGCGCGTGGCCAAGGATTCCGAGCGCGAAGGCCTCGACGTTTCCGAGCACGGCGAGCGCGCGTACAACTACTGAGGTTGTTGTTCAGAACGAATTTGGCCGGGGTGCCTGCGCTCCGGCCAAAATTATTTATATCCGCCCTCACGCCGCCGCAGCTACGCCCCGCCACGCGCGCAAAAACTCGCTCGTCCAGCGCGCGACGGCGGGGTCGTGTTGCCACCAGCCTTCGCGGTGCTCCTGGGCGGGCTTCGCGCCCGGTCCTCCCATGCGTTCGCAGGCCATGACCGTCCAGCGGCACATCATGGCGTAGGTGACTTCCGGGTGGAACTGCAGGCCGTAGGCGTTGGCGCCGTAGCGGCAGGCCTGCACATCGAAGGCGTCGCCGCTGGCGAGCAGGGTCGCGCCCGTCGGCAGTTCGAAGCCCTCGCGATGCCATTGATAGACATGATCGGGAAAGGGCGAAGCGCAGACTTCCTTGCCCTCCCGCGTTGGTCTGATCGGGTAATAACCGATCTCCGCGCGTTCATCGTCAAACCGGTAAACGCGATGGCCGAGATGGCGCGCCAGCATCTGCGCGCCAAGACAGATTCCAAGGAAAGGCTTGTTCTCCATCAGCGGCACGCCGATCCAGTCGATCTCGGTTTTGACGTAGTCATCGGGATCGTTGGCGCTCATGGGGCCGCCAAAGACGACGGCGCCGGCATGATCGGCCATGGTCGCGGGAAGCGGATCGCCAAATCGGGGGCGGCGAATGTCGAGGACGCAGCCGCCCAGTTCGAGCAGCCGGCCGATGCGGCCGGGAGTCGAATGTTCCTGGTGCAGGACGACCAGAATGCGCGGCGCGCGTAAGGGGGCATTCATAGAGGTATCCGCCGATGAGTTAGCGCCCGCAGAATCGCACACAAAAGGTTAGGAATTTACTATGGACCACGACGCCGCGCTTGCAAATGCGCAACGACAGGCAGCAGCCATGCGTTTGGCACGAATGGCAGCATCGCCACCATGATTTTGTTCAACAGGCCCGGCACGATTCGACGCCGGCCGGCCATGAGGCCCTTGTACCCGGCTTCTGCCACGTCCATGGCGTTCATGCCAGGCATGGCTTTCAGCAAGGCCCTGTCGAAGCCGGCGCGGGCCTGAAAGCCTGTGCTTGTGACGCCGGGACAAAGCACTGTGACCGTGACGCTGCTTCCCATGAGTTCGGCGGACAGGGCTTCGGAGAGAGATACAACGTAGGCCTTGGTGGCGTAATAGACCGCCATGCCGGGGCCCGGCAGAAAGGCCGCAACGGAGGCGACGTTGAGAATGCGTCCGCGCGCGGCGATCAGGTCCGGCAGGAACGCGAGCGTCAATTGCGTGAGGGCGCGCATGTTGAGATCGGTCATTTCGATCTGCTCGGCGGCGTCGAGCGACGCGGCGGCGCCGACAAGACCAAAGCCCGCGTTGTTGACGAGAATGTCGGCAACCGCATCGCGCGCGGCGAGGGCCTCGCGCAGCCTTGCGCAGGCGTCGGGGCGCGCCAGATCAGCGGCGAGGACAATCGGACGCGGACGGCCGGCGTTGGCAATTTCATCCGCCAGAGCGTCAAGCCTGTCGCGACTGCGCGCCACCAGCGCGAGATCGTGGCCATGGCGGGCGAGGACGCGCGCGAGGTCCGCGCCAATGCCGCTGGACGCGCCGGTCACAAGCGCGACGCGGCGCGGCGCGCGCCCGGCCTGGGGACTCATTTGGGGACTCATGCGCCGGCGCCGGGTTTTGGCATTCGCGATTCGTCTTCCTGGGGCAAGCCGAGCAAGCCGGTCACCCGCCAGATCAGGCTCTCTTCGAATTCATGCAGACTGCCGTCGGCCATGGCGATATCCCAAAGCATTTCGACGATCTTGCGGCGTTGTCCTTCGTCAAGCGAACGTCTGAGCAGGCTGGTGAATTGCGAAAGGTCGGCGGACTCGTGGTCGCTGCGCACGGCCTGCCGGATCAAGTCGCGGGCTGTAGGCGCGTCAAGGTTGAACCGCGCGGCGATCAATGCGCGCATCCGGTCACGTTCGGCGGCGACGACGCGGCCGTCGGCCTCCGTCACGTGGACCAACAACGCGACGGCCGCGAGGCGATAGTCGTTCTCGTCGAATTTTACGCCCTGCGCGCCGACGGAAAGCCGCGCCGCAACTGCCTTGATCGATTCAAACATGGGCGGCTCGCTGTGCTGATGGCGCGTTGCGCGGACTATGTCCCAATAAGGCGCAGTCCGACATGACGCAACGGAACGGTAAATTAACCATAAGCTGAAATAAAGCGGTTGTTAACCTTTCAGTTGCTCAGCGATTTTGTGGCCAGTCGAGACATGCCGTTCGCACGGTCAAAACGCGTATCGAATTCCTCGCGCGCCAGGCGTTTGTCGGCGCGTCGCGCGCTTGCGTTCGGCCTTGTGCTCGCCAGCGCGGGATGCGCGCGTTACGGGCAGCAACCGCGCAATCTCGACCGCGGCCTGTTCAATCCGGAAAAAGCGACGGCCGCCGAGGAATATGAAGGCCAGAAGGGCGGGCTGGCGCCCGATCACGATCCACGGTCGATCTGTCCGCCGCCGGGAACGCCGAATTTTATTCTACCGGGTCCGACGCGCAAGAGCGGCTCCAAGCGCGACATGACCATGCGCTATTCCATTGGCGACCGCTTCAACATCGCCGTGCCCGGCATGGAGGATTTCACCGGCGACTATGTGATCGGTCCCAACGGGCGCGTGATTTTGCCCTTCGCGGGCGAGGTCTCGGCGATCGGGACGACGAATTCAGAACTGCAGAAGCGCGTCGAGGACTCGTATATCAAGGCCGGCATTTTCAGGCGCGACGGATTGCGCCTCGCGGTGCGTCCGGTGCAATACGCGCCGGTCAACGTCTATGTGCAGGGCGCGGTGTTCGGTCCCGGGCGTTCAGTCATCAACAACCTGAAAGACTCGGACAAGACCGACAAGTACATGACCAAGTTCGGCGACGCGCCGCTCGACCGCTTCGTGCCATCCGGCCTGCATTCGGCCGGCGGCGTGCGGCCGGACGCGGACGTGTCGCGCATTACGCTGATACGCGGTTCGATGAAGCTCGAACTGGATTGGCGCGGGGCGTTCACGGGCGAGGACGTCGACGATGTCGCGCTCATCGAGGGGGATCGGCTCGTCGTTCCGGAATCGCCGTGCTATCAATCCGGACTCGTGCGTCCCTCGCAGATTACGCCGCCGGGCATCCGCGTTTTCTCGTCGAACCTGACTCAGCCGGCCCAGAACAACGCGGGTTCGGCCATCACCAAGGATTCGAACTCGATGCCCTATGGTTCGCGCTTCCTGCAAGCGCTGATCATCTCCAATTGCGTGGGCGGCGCGCGCGCCAGCAACGCCGAGCGTCACGCGGTGCTGATCAGCCGCAATCCAAAGTCGCAACAAACGGAAGTGGTGCAACGCTCCATAGAAGAGCTGGTGCGCAGCGCGGACCGCGATTCCATCAATCCGCAATTGATGCCGGACGATTCCGTGGCCTGCTACGACAGCAAGACGACCGACTTCCGCGAAGTCATGTCGACCATCAGCGGCACGTTCATCAATGCGACGAGCATCCACGGCTACCGGAAATGGTGAAGCGGGGTTAGCCGCCGGCCCGCGTTTTCAGGCCGCGCGCGGCTTCGCCCCGCTTGCGACAATCTTTTCCGAAGCCGCGGCCAGCCAATCGAGCGTCGCGCGCGCGAGCTTTTCATAGGCGTCGCGGTCGATCTCCGCGACATCGCCCTTTTCAACGCGGCTGGACAGGCGTGACAATTCCTCGGCGCCTATGGTCGCGGTCAGCGAGACGAGCTTGTGCGCGGCGTTGCGCATGGCGGGCGAACCGCGCGTTTCCGGCAATGCGGACCATGCGTCGAGAAGCGCGGCGAGTTCCGTCCCGATGTCGTGACGGCAGCCCGCGACGACGCGCTGGAAGGCTTCGGGTCCAATATCCCGATAGACCTGGCCCAGCGCGTTTTCGTTCAGCGGCGCGCCCGCTGTTTGCGGTTGCGCGATCGGGATGTCCGATGTCTGGTCCTCCGCCAAGGCGGCGAGCCGTTGGCGCAGCGCGGCCATGTCGATGGGTTTGGCGAGGCAGCCATTCATGCCCGCGGCGCGGCATTGATCCTCGAATTCCGGCCCTGTGTTGGCGCTGAGCGCGACGATTGGAAGTTCGCGCCCCGCCGCGCGAACGCGCCGCGTCGCTTCAAGGCCATCCATGACCGGCATGGAAATGTCCATGAGCACGAGATCATGTTCGCCGCGCAGACAAGCTTCCACGGCTTCGGCGCCGTTGCAGACATCGACGACGACG
>JANYDZ010000066.1 GCA_025363375.1 Hyphomicrobiales bacterium | reverse complement strand
CGTCGAGCTTGGCGGCCAGTGGCTCGATCATGTCGAGGGCCTGGGCCGGGCCGCGGAGTCTCGCGACGGCGACCGCGCGATTAAGCGACACGACCGGCGAGGGCTGCATGCGTTCGAGCGTGCCATAAAGCAGGTCGATCTGCGCCCAGTCGGTCGTGTCGGGATCGGATGCGCGGGAGTGCAAGGCGGCGATTGCCGCCTGCACCTGATATGGCCCCGGGCGTCGATGGCGAACCGCCTTGTCAATCAAGGCCAGGCCTTCGGCAATCAGCTGAGCGTTCCAAAGCGTTCGATTCTGATCGTCGAGCCTGATCGCTGTGCCGTCAGGGTCAAAACGGGCCGGCGCGCGGGCGTGCTGGAGCAGGATGAGGGCTGCCAGGCCCATGATCTCCGGCTCGGTCGGAAACAGGCGCAGCAACAGGCGGACCAACCGGATCGCTTCCTCGCACAACGTCGAACGGGCGCCGTGCTCGGCGACGTTGGTGGTGTAGCCCTCGTTGAACAGAAGGTAGATCATTGCCGCGACGGCGCCGAGGCGCTCGCTGCGCTCGATCGGGCCTGGCGTTTCGAAACGTACTTGCGTTGCTGCAATCCGGGCCTTGGCGCGGGTGATGCGTTGCTCCATCGCAGCTTCACCGACGAGAAAGGCGCGCGCGATCTGCTTGACCGAAAGGCCAGAGACAATGCGCAGGGCAAGTGCGATTCGTTGCGTTACGGGAAGCTCGGGGTGACAGCAGACGAACAGCAGCCGGAGGATGTCGTCGCGGTAATCGGCTTCGTTGATTCGATCGGCGATCGGAGTTTCAGCGTCAGACAGATCCGAAATGACCTCGTCGGGCGGAAGCGCTTGCAGGCGGCTTTGGCGGCGTACCGTGTCGATGGCAGCGTTCTTGCCGACCATGATGAGCCAAGCGGCGGCGTCGCGAGGGGGGCCATTCGTGGGCCAGCTCTTCAGGGCGCGGAGGCAGGCCTCCTGGAATGCCTCCTCCGCGGTATCGAGATTGCGGAAATAGCGCAGCAGGGCCGCGATCGCCTGGGGACGAGCGGCGACAAGAACAGAGCTGAGCCAATCAAGATCGGTCACGATCCAGTCTTTCCGGGAAAGAACAGGCCAATCGGCCGGATTTCGTAAGCGCCGCCAGGGTTGGCGCGGCCCAGCTCCTTGGCAATGTCGAGGACTTCGTCCAGCGAGGCGCAATCCAGCACGTAGAAACCGAGCAACTGCTCCTTGGTCTCGGCGAATGGACCGTCGATCACCAGCGGCGGCTCGCGGTCCTTGCGCAACGTCGTCGCCGCGGTGGTCGGCAGTAAGCGCGCCACGGGGCCGAGCTTGCCTTCGCGCATCAAACGCTCCTGGACGACGCCCAGCTTGGCCATCACCGCATCGTCCTGCTCCTTGGTCCAGGCGCAGGTGACATTCTCGTCGTGGTAGCAAAGAATCGCATATTGCATGTGCCGGTTTTCCTTCGTGCTCATGTCAAGGACGAACGAGACTAGCCGATCCCGACATTCGAGCAAAAAATAGGCGCGCGAAATTCTGGGGCCGGCGCTGGTGAGACCGAACGTGCGCGCTCAGTGCATCACGGATCCGCCATCGACGACCAGGGTCTGGCCGGTGACGAAATCGCTTTCGGGCGAAGATAAGAATATCAACGCACCGATCAAGTCGTCCGGGGCAGCTTCCCGCTTGATGGCGCGGCTCGCCGTGTTGTTGGCGACGATCGTTCGGCTCCAGGCCGGATTGGCGACGACGTTGTCGCTCATCACGAGGCCGGGGGCGATGGCGTTGACGCGGATGCCGTGTTCGCCGAGTTCGCGCGCCAGGCATCGCGTCATGGCGATGATCGCGCCCTTGGACGTCACGTAATGCAACATCATCGGTGAGCCTTTGAACACGGTGCCGGATGAGATGTTGATGATCTTGCCGTGGCGTTGGCGGATCATGTGCGGGGCGACAGCCTTGGCGCACTCGAAGCTGCCACGAACGTTGACCGCCATGACGCGGTCCCATTCCGCGCCGTCGATCTCGAGGAAGGGTTTCAGCGCGAGATTGCCGAACAAACCGGCATTGTTGACGAGAATGTCGACCTGGCCGAATGCCGCGATCGTCGCGGCGACCATGTCGGCGACGGATGCGGGATCGGTGACGTCGCAGCGAACGCCGATGGCTTTGGCGCCGGTAGCTGCGATGCCGGCAACGCAGGTGGTCGTGTCGGAGAGGTCGCAGACCGTGACGCGCGCGCCCTC
>JANYDZ010000636.1 GCA_025363375.1 Hyphomicrobiales bacterium | reverse complement strand
CGTTCTTGCGCGACAGCTCGCCGGAAAACTTGGCGCGAAGGTCCTGTCCATGACGTTCCCGGGCAGGCTCTATTTGCCCGATCCCTCCCGCGATTGGCCCGATGACACAATCCATCGCGACGGGACAGTGCGCACGCCGATCTGGCGCGAAGGCGAGATCATCGGCGCCGATCAATATGATGTCGTCCACGACAGCTCGAAGATGAACCGCCTGCGCTATGGCACGCGCACGCTGGCCCGCGCGAAATCGGGGTCGATCTTCTGGCATCGTATGGCGGCGTGGCCTGTCGCGTTTGAAGAGGCGATGATCGTTGCGTGCGAACGTCACTTTCCGGTCAGTGAATTCGCTGTTCATGCGCATGGGCACTCCACGGGCGGCGCTTTTTCGGCGCGGCTTCCGCAGCTCGTCGAGAATGTTGTCGGACAGACGGAGCTTGAAACGGCGCCGATCGGCTACATCAATGAAGTGAAGCACGACTGGTCCGGCGCGCTCGGCAAGATCGGCGATTTCGAACGCGTGTCGACGCAAAGCGCGCGCCGCACCGATCCCTTCAACGAGCTCTACATCCGCACGTGGCGCGACCTCGCCCGTTATGCCGGGCCGGAGGCCCTCGGCCAGGAAGGACCGCAAGCGCTGATGCGCCTGCCCTGGTTGATGGAAGAAGTCTTGCAGACGTGGGAGGAGGAGCGCACGCGCCCGAACTTCAAGGCCGAATATCCACTCACGCACAACATCGTCGCGTCGCTCGAGGCGGCGGCGCAGGCCGTCGCTGATCGATTGCAGCTGAACGAGGTCGAGCGGGGGAAGCTCGTGGTCCGATATCTCGGTTTTGGCAAATACGATGTCAGTCCGGGCGCGCGCCCGGTGCAGCCGATCTTCTACATCAATTCCGCAAACAGCCGCGACAACAGCCCGGAAGCGTTCAACGGGATTATCTTGCCGATGCTCGGCAAACTCGATCCCGCGCCGCGCGTAATGGCGACGCAGCTCGGGGCCGGTACGCATATTTATTACAAACCAATGCCGGACCTGCCTGCCGGCCTGACGCGCGCGGCGGCGTTCCTATGGCGCAAGGCGATATTGGATGGCTTCTTCACGGCCTGACGAAAGAGGGGAGCACAATGCAGGTTCGGCGCCGTATCAGGCTCGCATCATCGATCACGAGGCTCGCCGTGCTGGCCGCGCTTGTCACAAGCAGCGCCGCGCGTGCAGACGATGTGGCGGACTTCTATCGCAAGACCAATATCACGATCGGCGTGGGCTCGGGACCTGGCGGCGGCTATGACGCCTATGCGCGGCTCATCGCCCCTTATCTCGGCAGGGAGCTTGGCGCGAGCGTCGTCGTCGAGAACCAGCCGGGCGCCGGCGGCATCGTCGCGCTCAACAATCTGGCCATAGCGCCGCCCGACGGCCTGCACATCATGCTCGTCAACGGCTGGTCTTCGGGCCTGTCGCAAATCATGGGCGCGCCGGGCGTGCGCTTCGATCTCGACAGGCTTACACAGCTCGGCACCGTAAGCCTGTCGCCCTCGCTCTGGCTGGTGCCGCGCCATTCGCCGTTTCGCTCCATCGCAGACGCGCGCAGTTCGGCGAAGCCGATCAACTGGTCCGGCATGAGCGTCGACGATGGATTGTTTGTCGGCGCGCGCGTCGTCTGCGAAGCCCTGCGCCTCAAGTGCAATGTCGTCATGGGCTACAAGGGCACCAACGAAGCGGGCCTCGCCGTCGCCCGCGGCGAGACGGATTCGGTCTATCTCTCCGACACGTCCGCCAACGAATATGTGAAGATCGGCGACGTCCGCGCCATGGCGAACATCTCCCGCGCGCGCTCGCGGTTCTTTCCGGACCTGCCGAGCGTGTTCGAAATCGAAAAGCTCACGCCGGAGGCCGAATGGCTGCTGGATTTCCAGGCGACCTTCGAGAACCTCGGACGCATCGTCGTCATGCCCGCCAATGTCGCGCCCGCGCGCCTCGCCTTTGTCAACGCCGCCATCGAGCGGACGCTGAGAAATCCCGCCCTGATCGCCGACGGCGAGAAGACGCAGCGCTACATCGATTTCGTCGACGCCGAAACAACCCGCAAATCCGTCCGCGCCGCGATCGGCGCCCTGACGGGCGAACAGAAAGCGCGGTTCAAGGCGGTGATCGCGGCGTCGCCGTGAGGACGGGAAAATCGCCTGTTGACGCTGACCGCCCAATCGGGCGACATCCATCCGCGGACGCCCCGTCGCCGGCGACCCGCCAGAATTGCAGCGAGGAACAATGGACTTCGGCCTTTTTTCAAACGGTCAGCGCTACAACGAGATCGCCCGGGACACCTATGCCCAGGACCTCGACGAAGTCATTCTGGCCGACGAACTGGGCTTTAAGGAAGCCTGGATCAGCGAGCACGGCACCTTCGTGAGTTTTCACGCTCCCGACCAGATGCCTTCGGCCGATCTGTTCATCTGCAAGGCGGCCGCCCTGACGAAGAACATTCGCCTTGGCCCCGGCATTCGTCCCCTGCCTTTCTTCCATCCCCTGCAGGTCGCGACCGATTGCGCCGTGTGCGATCACCTCACCAACGGCCGCTACATAGCGGGCTTTGGCCTCGGCCTCGGCGGAGCAAAGTCCGAGCCGCGCGGAAAACTGCCGGGTTCGCCGCGCGACATGGGACTTGAAGCGCTGGAACTCATTCTGAAGGCCTGGACTTCGCCCGAACCCTTCGACTGGGACGGCAGGTTCTGGCAGGGCAAGGATTGGAAGATCATTCCAAGGCCGCTCACCAGGCCCTACATGGATGTCGGCATCGCCTGTTCGAAGAGCGACAGCACCCTTCAGCTCACGGCAAAGCACGGCTTCTTTCCCCTGCTGAGCTGGCATCAGCGGCCCGAGGAACTGGGCAAGATGATTGCGACCTATCTCGAATCGCCCGAGGGCGCCGGCGCGGCCAAACCAAACCGCGACCGCGTGCGCGTGTCGCGCCATATCTACGTCGCCGAATCCCTCGCGCAGGCGAGGCGCGAATTGCGCGACGCCGACATCGGCGCCGCCAAGTTCCACCGTCTCAACGAATATATCCCCAAAGGCGGGTCGCGCGATGACCTGACGATGGAGCACATGATCGACGAGGGGGTGCTCTTCGTCGGCGATCCCGACACGGTGACGAAGCAAATTCGCGGCTTCTACGACGAACTTGGCGGCTTCGGCACGCTGCTGCTCGTCTGCGGCAAGGATTGGGGCACATGGGAACAACGCCAGCGCTCGTGGCGCGCGTTCAAAAGCCACGTCGCGCCGCGTCTGGCCGACCTTGACGGGAATACGCGGGCGGGTTGAGATCGCCGCGCGGGGGGACAGCATGAGGCGTCATTTGAGCAAGGCTCTGCTGGGCAAGGCACTCCTGGGCAAGGCTCTCCGCGCCGGCGCTTTCTGTCTGGCGGCGGGGCTTGCGCCCGCTCAAGCCCAAAGCGTCGCCGACTTCTATCGCGAGAGGACCATCAACATCGTCGTCGGCAGCCCCGCCGGCAGCACCTACGATCTCAGCGCGCGGCTGATCGCGCGCGGACTGACCCGTCACCTGCCCGGCAATCCCAGAGTCGTCGTGCAATACATGACCGGCGCGAATTCCATCATCGCCGCCAACCACGTCGCCAACATCGCGCCGAAGGACGGGACCACCATCGCCGCCGTCGCGCGGCTGACTCCCTTCGAATCGCTTTTCGGCAACGTCAACGCGCGCTTTGACGCGGTCAGGGTGCGCTGGCTCGGCAGCACCGCCAGCGAAAACGGCGTCGTCGTCGTCTGGCATACGGCGCCGCATCGCACCGCCGACGATCTTTTCACCAAGGAGTTGATCATCGGCGCGACCGTGCCGGGCGGCGACACGTTTCTCTACCCCACCGCGCTCAACCATCTGCTCGGCGCGAAGTTCAAACTCGTCCCGGGCTATGCGTCGCCCGAGCCCATCGCGCTCGCCATGGAAAGCGGCGAGGTTCAGGGCAGCGGCAGCTGGTCATGGTCGAACATTCCCTTCGCGCATCCGCGATGGCTGACGGAAAACAAGATTCGCGTGCTGCTGCAGCTCGGTCTTGAGAAACATCCCGACATTCCCGAAGTGCCGCTTGTGATGGACTACGCCAGGACCGACGAACAGCGGGAAATTCTGAACATTCTCATGGGCATGCGGAAGTTCTCCTATCCCTTCTTCATCGCGCCGGACGTGCCGCGGGACCGCGCCGACGCGCTGGCGCGCGCCTTCAACGCCAGCCTCGGGGACGCGGATTTTCTCGCCGACGCCAAAGCGCAGAACCGCTTCGTCGGCATGGCGACGGGCGAAGAGATTACGAAAGCCTATCTGCGCGCTTACAATCTGCCCGCCGGAACAATCGACCGCGCGCGCGAAGTGGTGAAATGAAGGCGCGCGTTGCGGCGCCCCGCAAGGACTTGTTGATCGATGTTCATCGCCACAAAAGACAGGCTGCTCCCCACGACGATCACGGGATCCCTGCCTCGCCCGCAATGGTTTTGTGAAAATCTGGAGGGCCGCTCCTTTCCGCTCGCCTTCGCCGGCGACGCCGCCTATCGCGAACAATATTCCGACGCGGTCGCGGCCCTCATCAGCGATCAGGTCCGCGCCGGCCTCGATATCGTCACCGACGGCGAAATGCGCTTTGACGCGGATGTCGGGGGGCGCTCATGGTTTGGTTATCTCTTCGACCGCATGGACGGCCTTGCGCCGAAGGACCCGCGCGAACATTCCAGCGCGCCCGGCCCCGCAAACGCGGGCATCCTCGCGGAATTCCGCGAGACAATGTTGCCGCCGCGCGTTGTGGGGCCGATCGGCGCGGGAACGCTGCACTATGATTCCGTCTTCAACGTCGCGCGTCGTCTGACGGGCAAGCCGCTGAAAATGGGCAGTTGTTGCGGCCAGATGCTGGAACGTCAGACCGCCAACGCTTTTCACGCGGACAAACGCGATTCGCTGCTGGATTTCGCCCGCGCGTTGAACAGCGAATATCACCGCCTCGCGGACGCGGGTTGTCCCGTCGTGCAGATCGAGGAGCCGTGCGTTCACAGCGCTTTCAACGCCGTGTTCGACGTGCCGGTCGAGACCTATGTCGAGGCGCTGAATCTTGAAGCGAGGGGCCTGCGGGAAAAGACCGAGGTCTGGTGCCACACCTGCTGGGGCAATCCCTTCGCGCAGCGGCTTTCGGCCAGGCCTTCCTACAAGCAGGCCTTGCCGTGGCTCGACCGCCTCGACGTCGATGTCGTCACTTTTGAAACGGCGGAGAACGACGGCGCGGAATTGCCGGAAATTTGCGCGGCCATAGGCATGGACAAAAAGATTTGCATCGGCGTTGTCAGCCACCGCAGGCTGCAGGTGGAAACGCCCGACGAAGTCGCCGCGCTGATCCGCAAGGCCCTCAAATATATCGAACCCGGGCGCCTTGTGCTGAGTTCCGATTGCGGGTTTGGCCGCCAGGGCATGAGCCGCGTTCACGCCTTTCACAAAATGGCGGCGCTGGCGGGCGGCGCCGCCATCGTTCGCCGCGAACTCGGGCTTGCCGGCGCCTCACCGTGACAAATCCACAGGGCTTGATAAAGTCTCGAAAACGGCGGTCAGCGCCGCCGCGATATCAGGAGGAAGCCATGCAGGAGAACGCCGTGACGGTCTGCCTTTCCCCCAACGGCCCCAACGTCGCCGAACTCGATGCCCCGCCGACGCGCCTGCTGGTGGCGACCATTCGCGGCGTTGGCGTGATCGAGCGCAAGGACGCGGGCGACGACTGGACCCTTGCCGCGCGCGCGCTTGAGCAAAGCCACATTTCTTCTCTCGCCATCGTCCCGGGAAAGCCCGGAATCTTCGCCGGCGCCCACAGCGGCGGCCTGTTTTACAGCGACGACGGCGCGCATTGGGAAAAGCGCATGAACGGCCTCGGCATCGATCATGTGTATTCGCTGAGCTGCCGCAAGGCCGGCGATGAAGTCTCGCTCTACGCGGGCACCGAGCCCGCCTCGCTGTTCACAAGCCGCGACCTTGGCCTCAACTGGACCGAATTGCCCGCGTTGCGCAACATGCCGGGCGCGGACAAATGGACGTTTCCGCCGCCGCCGCACCTCGCGCACACGAAGTCGCTCACCTTCGACCGGCGCGACCCCGGTTGCTTCTACGCCTGCGTCGAACAGGGGGCGCTGCTGAAGACGACAGACGGCGGCGCGAGCTGGCGCGAACTCGACAGCTATTACCGCAGCGACGACAAATGGTATCGCGACATCCACAAGCTCATTTCGATGCCGTCCAACCCGGATGAATTGTTCATGTCGAGCGGCATGGGACTTTATCACTCCACGGACGCCGGAGAAACCTGGGAAAAACTGACGGACACAAATTTCCGCATCGCCTATCCCGATCACATCCTGTTGTCGCCGTTGGATGAAAACACCATGATCATGTCGGGCTCGGCGACCGATCCCTCGGCCTGGCGCAAGTCCCACATGGCGCACAGCGTCGTCATGACCTCAAGGGATCGCGGCCGCACCTGGGCGCTGTCCAGCAAGGGTTTCCCCGAGACGCGCCGCGCCAATATCGAGGCCATGTGCGTGGCTTCGTGGCCGGGCGGCTTCAGCGTCTTCGTCGGAGACACCGACGGCGCCGTGTGGAGCAGCGAAGACTCAGCGCAAAGCTGGACGCTCGTCGCCAACGGCCTCGCGCCGGTGTCGAAGGCCGGCCATTTCCGTTTCCTGCAGGAAAATCCCGCCGCCGCGTGAGCACTTGAATCGACATGAAAAACAGTTCGCAACGCATTCTCACGACGCATGTGGGCAGCCTGCCGCGCCCCGATGGCCTCATTGCGCCGTTGCACGCGAAAGACACCGGGCGAGACTACGACGCGGCCGCCTTCGCGCGCGACGTGAAGGCGTCGGTCGCCGATATCGTTCAACGGCAGACGCGCCTTGGCGTGGACATCGTGAACGACGGCGAACATTCCAAATCGAGCTTCGCCGCCTATGGACGCATGCGCCTCGGCGGCATCGAGGAAGCAAAAGCGCCGGCGAACGCCGCCGGCGCGACGCCGGCGACAAAGCGCGGCGAGACGCGCGATTCCCTCGCCTTCGCCGAGGTCTACGAAGACCTTGCGAATATGAACGCCGCGCGGCGCGCCCAGGGCGCCATCCGCCGCAGCTTGCGCGCGCCGCCGACGATTTGCGCCGGGCCGATCACCTATATCGGCCAGGAGGCCGTCGCGGCCGACATCGCCAATCTCAAGGCGGCTTTGCAGGGAGCGAAGGTCGAGGAAGCCTTCATGACGGCGATCTCGCCGACCAACCTCGAGATGTATCACAAGAATGAATTCTACAAGACGGATGAAGACTACCTTGAGGCTCTCGCCAACGCGATGAACGTCGAGTACCGCGCCATCGTCGACGCCGGCTTCATTCTGCAGATCGACGATCCGCGATTGGCCACACACTACAACCGCGCCGTGAATTCAACCATCGAAGAATGCCGGAATTTCATCGCTTTGCGCGTCGAAGCCGTCAATCAATCGTTGCAGGGCGTTGCGCCCGACCGCGTGCGGTTTCACACCTGCTACAGCGTCAACGTCGCGCCGCGCGCGCACGACATGGAGCTGAAGGACTATCTCGATCTCATGCTGCGCATCAAGGCGCGGGCCTTCACCTTTGAAGGCGCCAATCCCCGCCATGAACACGAATGGGCGGTGTGGGCGGAGGCGAAATTGCCCGACGACATCATCCTCATCCCGGGCGTCGTCTCGCACTGCGTGCATCTCGTCGAACATCCTGAACTCGTGGCGCAAAGGCTGGAGCGCTACGCCAACATCGTCGGGCGGGCCAATGTCCTCGCCAGCAACGATTGCGGCTTTGCGACATCCGCGGCCGGCGATGAAGTGCATCGCGATGTCGCCTGGGCGAAACTGGAGGCGCTGGCGGAAGGCGCGCGTATCGCGACATCAAGATTGTGGCGCTCGAAATCGGCGGCGCGAGGCGCGGCGACATGAACACACGGGCCGCGGCCGCAATTCTGTTCGCGGCCCTCGAGCCCGCGACGCGGAGCGCCGCCGCCGACTTCTTCGAAGGCAAAACCATCACGATTTCGACCTACGGCGCGCCCGGCGACTCCTACGATCTCTATATGCGCCTGCTCAGCCGCCACATCGGCAGGCATATTCCGGGCAATCCGAAACTCGCCGTCGTCAACCAGCCCGGCGGCGGCGGACTGACGGCGATCAATCACGCCGGCGTTCTGGCCCCGCGGGACGGCACTTTCATCACCGTCGCAAGTCAGGGCCTCATCATCTTCGAGGCGACGGGACAGCGCGGATTGCAGGCCTCGCTCGGCCAATTCAATTGGCTCGGCAGCTTCACGCAGTCGAACAACGTGACCGTCACCTGGGGCGATTCAAAAACCAAAACGATCGCGGACGCGGTCGCGCGCGAAACGATTGTCGGAGCGAGCGGCGCTGCCGGCGGATCGTCGGTGGGGCCGGCGATCTACAACGCAGTGCTCGGCACAAAATTCAAACTGGTTTACGGCTATGAAGGCGGAGCCGCCATCGATCTGGCGATGCAGCGCGGCGAAGTCGAAGGGCGCGGCACGAACACATGGGCGAGCTACGTTTCGGTATCGCCGCATTTCATCAAGGACAAGCTGATCGTGCCGCTCCTGCAGGTGGGATTGCAAAAAGACCCGGCGTTGCCGAACGTCCCGCTGTTGCGGGAGTTGGCGCGCTCACCCGCCGATCAGCCGCTGCTCGACTTCATGTCCAAGGCAGTAGCCGTAGGACGACCGATCGCGACGACGCCGGGGGTTCCGAGCGAACGGGTGGAAGCTTTGCGAAAGGCGTTTGACGCGACGCTCAAAGACCCCCTGTTTATCCAGGAGGCGGAAAAAGAACGCGCCGAGATCAGCGCCATGACGGGCGCCCAACTTGCGCAGATCATCAAAGAGCTTATCGAGGCGCCGCCGGAGATCAAGGCGCGCGTCA
>JANYDZ010000057.1 GCA_025363375.1 Hyphomicrobiales bacterium | reverse complement strand
CTTCGTTGCTGGCGCTCCGCGTTTCGTCGCCGTTTTTGACGTATGCGATCATCGTGAATTTCGCGTTCAGCCTGATCAACCGGCTTACGCCGCAGGTGGCGATCTTCTACATTTCCACCCCCTTCGTGATCGCCGGCGCGGCGTTGATCATGTATGACGGCCTTTACGCGTTTCTTTCAGAATACATGGCGTCGTTCGGCGGCTGGCTGACGCGGGGTTGATTCATGCGGAAGCGTCTCGAAACGGCGTTCCGGATCAAAGCGCTGCAATCGTTGCTGAAGGACGTTGCCATACGGCGCGCGTCCGACGCCGCGCGCGCGTTGGAGGCGTTGAACCGCGAGCAACGCGGCCTGATGGAAACGATGGATTCGTCGACGATCGTCAACGCGTCTTTAACCGGCGCGCTTTACGCGCGGTTGCGCAGCGTCGACCTGCTGTTGTCCGCCGCGGATCAAAAGCGCGCCGATCTGGCGAATGTGGCCCTCGCCCAAAGCGCCCGCGCCCAGGCGTGCGACAGCCTGGCGACAAAATTGCTGATCCGATCGCGCGAACATCGCGAGCGAACCCTCCTCGCCGAGATCGTCGAGGGCGTATTGCAATCGTCCGCTCCAGCCTCGAATAAGCGGCCGCGTGGAAGGTAGCGGTCTTTGCATGGGAGCAGGCATGTGGCGATCGGTCCTTCGTCGGATATCGTTATGGACGTTTTGCAGGCGGCCGACCCAAAGACGGCGTCGGCGACGGTCCGTCGTCTGGAGGCCGCGTCAAGCGGGCCGTCGGCATTTGAGTCCGTGGCCAACGCGGTGACGGCGGCGCAAACGCAACGCTCGGTTGGCGGCGGCGGAGCAACGAGCCGATCGGGCATGGGTTCAGCCAACCGGGGATCGCCTTCCGGCGCGATCGGCAAAGTCGGCGTGGAGTTCGAGGCGTTGCTGCTCTCCAGCTTCATCACGCAAATCATGCCGGAGGAAACGACAAGCTCATTCGGATCGGGAGAAGGCGGACGAATCTGGAAGTCGGTCATGGCGGAGAAGATCGCCTTTGAGATGGCCAGATCGGGCAGGCTTGGCATCGCAAAGCGGCTCCTTGCGAACACTCAACTTGCCTTGGGTCCATCAACGCGGGACTAGCGGGCGCGCGTCGACGCCGCGCGGAGTTCAAAAACACAACGATGATCAAATGAGCGTAAAACAACCAATTCGAACAGCTTGGCCCGAGCGGGCCGTGGATGTTTCAATGCTCCAATCGGCCACCATGGTCGAGGTGGCGCTCAACGTCGTTCAGCGTCTACGGAAAACGTTGGCCGTGGAAGCCGCTGATTTGCGCGGTCAGAAGTTATCCGGATTGACCGAGACCAATCAAAGCAAGGGGCGTTGCCTGCTTGAACTATCCAGGATCGCCCCCCAATTGCAACTCGCCCACGACAGCGATGAACTTGCCGGCGCCGTCGACGCCTTGTGCAAGGATCTTGAAGAGAGCCGTCGATTGCTGCGGCTGCAACTCGACGCGGCCTGCGAGGTTACGGCGGCGATTTCGCGGGCGATCCAGGATGAGATTTCCGATGGAACGTACTCGGCCACGCGCCGACGGGATTGAGCGAAATGTTCAAGTTGCTCTTCGCGGGCGTATGGGCGTCCATGGTCGCCCTCGGCGCGGTTTACGCCACGATGAAATACAAGGCGCCGCGTGAAGCGCACGCAGCCGATCCCAAGCCAAGTTCAATCGAAACGCGAAAGACCAAGGAAATCAATATTCCGAAGATCGCAAGCAATGCGCTTAAAGGTTACGTCGTGATTTCCCTGACATTCGTGGTGGACCGTTCATTGGCGGCAAAACTGCCGGTTTCACCCGATCCATACGTGGTCGAGGAGACGTTTCGCTATATTTACAACGACGACGCCATCGACTTCGTCAAGCCGAAAAAATACGATCTCAAACTTTTGACGGACAGTATCCGGAACAATGTGAATGAAAGAGTCAAAAGCGACGTTATCGTCGAGGTCGTCCTGCAGGAGCTGCATTTCCTGGCCGGTTCGGACTTCAAGCAGAAGTTATGATCGCGGGTCGGGCGCGCCTGAAGCGTGAAAGCATTCGCCGCACAGGCGGTTCTTCATGCCGACCTGCGGACGAAGCGCGGCGACGCGCAAAACGTGGGCGCGAAGCGGATGCGATGACGGCGGCCTTGAACAGGCGCTTGCGCTTCCTCGATGCTTGCGGCGAAGACAGGCGATTGGCTCGCACGCCGGGAACGCAGCCTTCACGCAAGCTCCACGGAGGAAGTTTGCGGAATGAATGGTGAAGCGATTGCCCGTCGGCCCATGACTATTCTCGCGCAAGTGGAACGCCTGGTCGCGAACCTGTCGGCGTTGGGCGCGCGGCGCCTTGCGTTGCTCGCCGCGATAGGCCTGACCGCTTTCGGGGCCACTGGATTGGCGGGCTATTATCTCAGCCGCCCGGCCGCCGAAACCCTCTATACCGGCCTGTCGCGGGACGACGTCGCAAACATTGGCGGCGCGTTGCGCGAAGCGGGCATTCAATTCGACGTCAGTTCCGATGGAACGACAGTTTACGTTCCCATCGGTCAAACGGCGAACGTGCGGATGATACTCGCCGAGAAGGGATTGCCGCGCTCGGGCAACATCGGCAACGAACTTTACGATAAACTGGGCTCCCTCGGTCTCACGTCGTTCATGCAGGAGGTCACGCGGGTTCGCGCGATCGAGGGCGAACTGGCGCGCACCATGCACATGATCCGCGGGGTGAAGGCGGCGCGCGTGCACGTGGTTGTTGGCGACGCCGGATCGTTTCGCCGTGAAAAGCAGTCGCCATCGGCGTCGGTCGTACTGCGGCTGGAAACCGCCGACGAGGCGCGCGTCGCCAGAACCGTTCGTCATCTCGTCGCCTCGGCAATTCCCGGCATGACGGCGGCGGCGGTCACCGTGTTGAGTTCCGACGGCGCGATGCTCGCGGCGACGCCCGGCAAAGAGGACAGCGACGGCGGCGACCTCCTGTCGCTCGAAACCGCTTTGTCCAAACGGCTACAGGACTCGGTGCGAACCGCGCTCGAACCTTTCCTCGCCGCCCGTAATTTCCGGGTCAGCGCGTCCGCGCGGCTCAATATCGACAAGAAGCAGGTCAACGAGATCGTCTTCAATCCAGAATCGCGCGTTGAAAGATCCGTCCGCGTTGTGAAGGAAAGTCAAACATCCCAGAACACCACGAACCAGTCCGCCGCGGGCGTGCAAAGCAATATTCCGCAAACAAAAAGCGCGAACGGAGATCAGAAGCAAGCCAATGACGAGACGCAGAAGCGGGAAGAGCTGACGAACTATGAGCTTTCATCGAAGACGACCGCGACCACGACCGCGGGTTACGAAATCGCGAAGCTGTCGATCGCGGTCGTCGTGAACCAATCCGCGCTCAGCAACGCCTCCACGGAAAAACTCTCGCAAGCCGCGCTCGACAAGCATATCGCCGAAATCTCCGAACTGGTGGCTTCGGCGACCGGGATCAACAAGGAGCGAGGCGATATGGTCAAAGTTTCCGTCGTGGATTTTATCGGAGAAGAGAAGGAACCCGGAACCGCTCAAACTTCATTTGCGGCGCAACTGGCCGGCAAATATCTGGGACACGTCATCAGCGCGTTCGCCATGCTGGGCGTCGCCCTGCTCGTGACATGGTTTGGTTTGCGTCCCGCCGCGCGAGCGTTGACGACGGCGGTCGCGACGAGCGTCCCGGCGCAGATGGCGCTGCCGGGGCCGCCGGAGCCGCCCGCCAAAAAGGAGGCGGGCAACCTTGTCTCCCACGAGGGCGCGGACGCGGGCGGCGGTTCCAGACTGCTTGTCAAAGGCGGGTGGAAATCCCAGGTCGTGGGCATCGAGGAGCGCGTCGACAACGATGAAACCCAGGCGGCGTCCGTGCTGAAACAATGGCTTCGAAAGGACGGCTCGACATGAAGCCAATTCCAATTGCGAAATATCTGAACCGCAATTCCGCTCCGAACCCGCCCGCAGGCGCTCCGCCGCAGCGGCAGAGCGTGCTTCTGCAACCAAGACGGACCGCGTTTCCACAAAGCATCGCGGCGCAAATCACCGAAGCGTACGAGCGGGGCCGCGACGAGGCCCGCGCGGCGGCGCTTGTCGAGCGCGCGGTCGCCAGCGAAATGGACCTCGTTCAGAGCGAACAGCGGGCGGCCGCGGAACGACAGGAAATTCGCGCCGCCGAAATCCCGCGAATTTCGGCGATGATGGAAAACGGCCTCAAGGAAATCGAGGAGAGCGTGTGCGCGGCCGTCGCGCGAATCCTGGCCCCGTATCTTAAGCGACAACAGGTCGGGATTGTATCGCAGGCGCTTCTGGAGCACCTGCAAAAGCTGTTTCGCTCGAACGGCCCGGCGATCATGAACATCACCGGGCCGCGCGGCGAACTGGAGGCGTTGAAGGCCTGTCTCGAACCATTCTCCATCGCAGTCGAATACGCCGTCGAGGACGGCGTCGACATCGCCATTCGCGTTGACGAGACAACGATTAAAACGCGGTTGGGAGAATGGATCAATCTGATCGATTCTGTCGTGGATTGAGCCGGGCGAATGGAGGACAAGCATCCCGAAATCGTCGTCATCAAACGACATCGGTCTCACGAAGACGAGCATCACGGCGGCGCCTGGAAAATCGCCTTCGCGGATTTCATGACCGCCATGATGGCGTTCTTTCTCGTGCTCTGGATCATCAACGCCACGGACAAGGACACCAAAACGGTGATCGCCAGATATTTCAATCCCATCAAGCTGGAGGACCCGTCCCGCACGCGCAAGGGAATCAAGGGAAGCTCGAAGGAAATCTCCGCCAACGAGGCGAAGGACATCGACGGGAATGCCGGGGAGTTCGAGCCCGCCGCGGTTCCCGAACCGGCAAACGCCGCGTCGCGCAAGGAGACGGGCGACGCAAAAAAAAATTCACCGGAAAACCCGCCGGCGACGTTGTCTGAAAGAGCGGTGTTCGACGACCCCTACGAGAGTTTGCAAGCAATCGAGTCTTCCGAGGACGAGACGGAGGAGCCAGTCGTCGAACCGCGCGATTTCAAAGCCGCCGCCGCGTCCGCAAGCATTCCGGAGCCCTTTAAGCCAATTCTGCAAAGTGAGGGACCGCGAATGCGGCCGATCAAACCGGCGGCGGTCGACGCGGAGAGTGTGGAATCCAGGGCCGGTTCTGCGAGCCCCCCGGCCAATTCTGAAACCGCTGCGCGGCCGCCGGCGTCCGACGACCGGAAAAGCACGCCGCGCGCGCCGGATATCCAGGAGGGCGTCGACCAGCTTCGCTCGGACATAACCAAAGCCGCCGCGACGTTGCAGCATGCGCAACCGGGACCGGCGGTCAATGTTCAATCAACGCCCGAGGGGATATTGATCAGCCTTACCGACCAGGCCGACTTCAGCATGTTTTCCGTTGGGTCGGCGCAGCCGCAGCCCAAGGTCATCCGGCTTGTCGGCGAGATTGCCCGGTTGCTCAAGCGCCGCAACGGCAGAATCGTGCTGCGCGGACATACCGACGCGCGCCCATTTAAATCCGCGGTTTACGACAATTGGCGGCTTTCAACGGCGCGCGCGCAGATGACATATTACATGCTCATACGCTCCGGATTGTCGGAGAACCGCGTCGAGCGGGTTGAAGGCTACGCGGACCGCGCGTTGAAAAACGCGAAAGAACCTTTGTCTCCCCAAAATCGCCGCATCGAAATCCTGCTGCAGGGGGCACGTTGATGAACGCGATCGTCCGCGCCCTCGCGTTGGCTGGCGTCCTGCTGGGCGCGCGCGCGGCGTGCGGCCTGGAGGCCCCGGACGAACTCGCCAGGCAGATTGAAAAGCTGGAATTTTTACAGGCCGCTTTGGCGCAAGGCGATCAATCCTCCATCGAGGCCTATGCGAAAACGCTCGCCGCTCTGGCGAATCAACTCGCCAAAGCCCCGGCTTCCGAATGGAAGGACACCCGCCATAGCCACGCCGCCGTCCGCTATCTTCTCGCGGGCGGCCAACCTGGAGCCATCGACCGGCTGCTGAAAAAGCACGCGCCTCCAACGGAAAACGAGATTCTCGTGGGAACCCTCGCGTATGTTTCGGGTCGTCAGGCGGACGCGAAAAGCAGGTTGGACAAAGTCGCAATAGCGTCCCTGCCAAAAAGCCTCGGAGCCCAGGTCGCCTTCATGAAATCCGTTCTGCTCGCCCCGACGGATGCGCCCGCCGCAATTTTTTTGTTGGATTTCGCCAGAACGCTGGCGCCGGGTGGATTGATCGAGGAAGCCGCTTTGCGCCAGCAAATTTTACTGCTTGTCAAAGGGAAGGACGCCGACAAGGCGACAAGGCTCTTCAGACAATACATCTCGCGGTTCGGTCGATCGGTGTTCGCCGACAAATTCCTCGACGAGACGATTCCGACGCTCGCTGCGCTGGATATAGCCAATAGCCTGGACGAGGTTCGTTCCCTGAAGTTCGTCAGCGACATCCTGCCCGACGACAAACGCAGGGCGTTCTTCCTGGCGATTTCGCGCGCCGCTCTTTTAAAAGGCAAGCTCGATGTCGCGCAAAGGACATCGATCGACGCCATGGCGTTGGCGTCAAGCGAGGGACCCGAAGCCGCGACGGCGCGGCTTTACATCGCGGCGGCGCGGGTCGCCCAGGGCGATTGCGCGCCGTGCGGGGAGGAACTGGGCAAGCTCGATCCAAAGAAGCTTTCGCGCGCCGACCTGGGCCTGCTCGCGGGCGCGCGCAGTGTTGCGGCGCGATTGAACAATGTCATCGAGGCCGAGCCGCGCGGGACTTTGCAATTGGAGGAACCGCCGCGCACCCGCGTGGAAAACAGCGTTGATGCGTCCGTCGAGCGCGGCGAAAGCGCTCTGGCCCGTGTCAATGGACTGATTGGAAAATAGCGCAATGATTTTGACAGGCGCGCCAACCAAACCGCGTGGGGCGGAGCTCGACGCCCCGACGCGCCCAGACCCCCGCAAAGGGTCGCGCAAACCCAATTCCGGCGAGGCTTCCGTAATGGAATTCGCGGCGATGTTGATATCGACGGCCGGGCCGGCGCAACCAGCCCCCGGCGTTGCAAAAGCGGAAACAGCGCGCGGCAAGGCTGCGGAGATCCGCCCTGAAATATTGCGCCGTCTGGAATTCCCAAGCGCGCCGACAATTGAGCAAATGTCGATCCAGAATGAATTTTCGTCTTCGCCATGCGTGAATGAACAACCCGGCGCGAATGGACAACCGGGCGGCAATGGCGGCGGGCAACGCCAGGGACCAGCAGCGGTCGGCGCGCCGCAATACGCGGGCTCCGTCGCGCAAGGCGGGCCCGTCAATCCAGAGCCTACGGGAACCACGCCGCGCGCGGCCAAGGCGCAAACCTTTATCGGTCTCGCGGGACTTGCCGCGGCCCGCTCTCTCCCGCCCTCGGACGCGCAACTTCAATCGGCGGACAAGAGCGGGGCGGCGGAGCCGGGGTTGCCGGCAACGCGCGCTCAAAAGATCGATGGCAAGACGAATCCAGACGTTGGTTCGAGCGGCCTGTGCGCGAACAAGGACGGCTCCCCTCTCTCCGCCGCGATTGATTTTGAAGAAAAGCGGGACGCTCCGGCGTCTTCCGAAACAATTGCGCAGTCCGCCGAATTCATTTCCCACGCCGCGATCGCGTCGGAGGAAGGCGGGGTTTCGTCCGCACGCCCGCCACCGGCCGCCGCCGTCCCCTCGTCGATACACGAGGGAACCGCGAATGCGCGCAAGCATCAACTCGACATCGTTCTGGAGTCCGGCCATCTCGGCCAATTCAACGTTCGAATGCAACTATCCAGGGGCGCGCTCGACGTCGTCATCGAGGTGGCGCGGTCAAAATCGTTCGCGATATTGCGGGGCGCCCATTCGACGTTGAATGAGCGGCTGTCCGCGATCAGCGCGGACAGCGTCTTGCGAATCGTGCCCGCCGCCGCGCCGGAAGGGGCCCAACCGCGCCAGGAAATTGAAACGCGGCCGGAAACGTTTCGAGGATCAGGTCAACATGAACAAAGCGACGCGAACTGGAACGGCGCCACACGCCGCGCGCGGCCGGAAAAGTTCGAGTCTGGCTCGAACCATTCTTCCGATTTCAGCGGCGACCGCGATCGTTTTGTCTAGCCCGCACGTCGCGTCGGCCGCTCAGACGACGTGCGAGGGCGAGATGATCGGCGCGGCGCGCCGATACGAACTGCCCGTCGGCGTTCTCTATGCGGTCGGCTTGACCGAAACAGGACGCGCGGGCTCCCTGCATCCTTTCGACATGAACGTCGATGGCCGCCCGGAGGCGTCCGGGAACCTGCCCGACGCATTGGCGAAGTTTCACGCCGCGAAAGCAGGCGGCGCGCGCATGATCGACATCGGTTGCATGCAAATAAATCACCACTGGCATGGAAACAGCTTCGCATCGCTTCAGGCCATGTTCGATCCGCATGAAAACGTCCACTATGCCGCGAGGTTCCTGAAGGATCTGCGTCGCCAGCAGGGTTCGTGGACGTTGGCGATAGCGCGTTACAACGCCGGCCCGGGAAACGACCGCGCGCAAAAGCGATATGTCTGCGCGGTTGTCGACAAGTTGGTGAAATCGGGCATGGGCCGCTGGACGGCCGCGGCGAAAGAATTTTGCGGTTCCGGCGCGCCTTGAAAATCGGCATGCAACACCCGGGGCGGGGCCGCGCCTTGTATGCGTTGCCTGCAATCTGGAAACGCGCGTTCAGGCGTCTCAGGGATACGCCCGCCGCGGAGGCGGCAACCGGCGCCGGCCGTTGTGGCTTTGTGATCCGGGGTTCATCGGCCTCAGGGCTGGCTACACGCAACCATAATGATTATGTTTGCGACTCAAAGCCGTTCATTAACCTCGAAACCACTATGATCCGCCGCCGTAAATGGGAGAGACCGATGGCCGAACGTAAACCAATTCTAGGAGAATCGCCACCTCGTCCCGAACTCGAACAAATCTTCGCTGACGCTCGCAAAAACGGGGTAAGCGACGACGAGTTGCAAGAGCAGAGAATAAGCTTTGCCTATGGTAATGCGCCAGAAAATAGTGGGATAACGAAAGAGTCGGTTCGCGAGGCATCACGGACGGTTCGACTGGTTCATGCATAAATCGCTATACAGCAGGGAGAGGGGAGCCATTAGCGGCTCCCCAAGATAAATATGCTGGTACGTGATTATGACGATAAAATCCTGTTTGATTTAATGCAGGAGAAGAATTTACTAAGGCAGTATGATTATCTACTTAATTGTATAGACATAGGTCTGACTCATGGCCCAAATTCATTTGACAAATATTTTCTGTGGTCTCTAAATCACATTGCGGTAGCAAACATTTCGCAGTTTGGAGGCCGATTTAGGAGCGAACCGATATATGTTGGGAATCACGTTCCCCCACACTACAAGGATGTCCCGGATTTAGTGGACCATTGCATTTCATTTATCCATGAAAACTGGTACATTCTAACGCCAACGCTGTTGGCCGCTTATGGGCTTTGGCGGCTGAATTGGATTCACCCCTTCGTTGAAGGCAACGGGAGAACGGCCCGGGCTGTTTGCTATTATTTGTTGTGCGCGCGCGGCGGCGCTCTTTTGGGCGGGAACAAAATTGTTCCTGAGCGCATTCGTGAAAACCGCAAGCCTTATGTCGCGGCCCTAAAAGCGGCTGACGCGGCATGGAACGCAGGCCATTATGATCTGTCGGACATGGAAGCCTTTTTGGCGAAGCTCGTCGTCGAGCAGGCGCGTAATGAAAACGGAAATTGATTTCCCTGATTTCAAATTGAGACACAACCGCCCCCGCCGCTTCAATTGAAAAAATCTTTACACATTGGTAATGCGACGTGGATATGTTCTCGTCGTCGCCCCAACATGATTGGCGCGTAAAACACGACGAGGTGGGCCGGAAGGGCTCATAGGCATCAGGCCGGCTCTTCGTAACGGTGCAAGTCCGCATGTCATTCCAAGTGTGACATAGTAAGGACAGTACCATGGCTTCGATTCTCACCAACGCTCAAGCTTTGACCGCGTTGCAGTCGCTCAACATGACACAGCAAGCGCTGGCCACCACTCAAACCCAGATATCAACGGGCTTGAAGGTCGCCAGCGCCGCCGACAACGCCTCTTATTGGACGGTCGCGACGACCCTGCAATCCAACAATGGCGTGCTCGCGGCGGTCAACGATTCGCTTGCGCAAAGTCAATCAATTCTCGGGACCGCGACCGCCGCGATGAATTCGGTGATCAAGACCGTCAATTCGATCAAGACCGCGCTCACCCAGGCGACCAATCCGGGAGCCGATATCGCCTCCATCAACACCACGCTCACGTCGTTGGGAAAGCAATTGACGGACGCCGTCAAGGGCGCGTCCTTCAACGGCTTCAATCTCCTTGACGGCAGCACGGTCGGCAGCCTCAATTTCGTGGCGGGCTACAAACAGGACGCCACGGGCGTGGGCACTTACAACACCATCGCCTTGACCGCCCAGTCGCTGACCGGCGCCGGCGGCGTGAGCGCGACCTATACAGCCCCCTCCATAACGAACGCGACCGTGATCGGGCAATTGAACGCGCTCGCCGACACCAGCGGCGGAACGCTCGCCTATGGCACGGACGTCATCGACAAGACGACGGACGCCACGGGAAATACTTTTTCCATTTCCTCCATGGCCCTCGACGGGACGACGACCAAAAAGACCTACAGCGGCTTTGACGTGAACGGCAATGTCACCACCGCCGCGGCCGCCACTTCGTTCGGC
The DNA here is from genome assembly GCA_025363375.1 of Hyphomicrobiales bacterium. Classification (GTDB taxonomy): domain Bacteria; phylum Pseudomonadota; class Alphaproteobacteria; order Rhizobiales; family Beijerinckiaceae; genus Terripilifer. The sequence continues at coordinate 3,367 of JANYDZ010000057.1, read as the reverse complement.
GTCAGCGTGACGACCACGCCGCCGGCCGGCTTGTTGACGCAAGGCGGCCTCGACCTGACCAACATGACCACCACGGCGACTACGGCGGCTACGCAGGTCACGAAAGTCAACGCGGCGCTGCAGGCGGTGACCAGCTATGCGTCGATCATCGGCTCGACATCGACCCGAATGACCGCCGCCAGCGACTTCAACGCGGCTTTGATGACGAACTACAAGACCGGCATCAGCGCGTTGATCGACACCAACATGAACGAGGCGTCCACGCGGCTGCAGGCGCTGCAAACGCAGCAACAGCTCGGCGTGCAATCCCTGTCGATCGCCAACCAGAACAGCCAGTTGATCCTGAAGCTGTTTCAGTAAGCCGGTTCGTTCAACCCGAGGCCAAGACCGGCGCCGCGCGCTTTTTTGCGCGCGGCGTTTGTGCCCGGCTTGCGCGGCGATTGGCCATTGTGCGGCCGCGCATGATCCGGCGGATTGAAACCCGGTGTTTTTCATAGCGACAGCTTTTCCCCAATCGCGGCAAGCGTGCGCCAAACGCCGCGGCGTGTTACGCAAAGCCATGTTTCACGCCGCGCTTTTCACCCTCTACCCCGAAATGTTCCCCGGCCCCCTTGGCGCCTCGCTCTCGGGCGACGCGTTGCGGCGGCAACTCTGGGCGTTGGAAACGATCAACATCAGAGAATACGGGCTCGGCAAGCACCGCGCGGTCGACGACGCGCCCGCCGGCGGCGGGCCCGGCATGGTTCTGCGCGCCGATGTCGTCGCCGCGAGCCTCGACGCGGGCCTGCGCCCCGACGACGCCCGCCCGCGCCTGCTCATGTCGCCGCGCGGCAAACCGCTGACGCAGACGCGTGTGCGCGAACTCTCCGCCGGCCCCGGCGTGGCGATTGTCTGCGGGCGTTTCGAAGGCGTCGATGAACGCCTCATCGAAACGCGCGGTCTGGAAGAGGTCTCCATCGGCGATTACGTTCTCTCAGGCGGCGAGATCGCCGCAATGGTTCTGCTCGACGCCTGCGTGCGGCTGATTCCCGGCGTCATGGGCAAGCTCGAGTCGGGCAGCGACGAGAGTTTCGAAAGCGGGCTGCTCGAATATCCGCAATACACAAGGCCCCGCGCATTCGAGGGCCGCGAAATTCCCGCCGTGCTGCTTAGCGGCGACCACACGAAGATCGCAAAATGGCGCAACGACGAGGCGCTGCGGCTGACGCGGGGGCGGCGCCCGGATTTGTTGACGGAGCGCGGCCTAAAGTAGTCGCTCCAGCACAGCGCGCACGTGTTCTGGAATTTCCACCGGCTTGCGCGTGGCGCGCGACACATAAACATGCGTGAACTCGCCCTGCGCGGCGGCCTCCTCGACGCCCGCGCGGAACACTCCAAGCGCGTAACGCACCGATGAGCGGCCGATATGGGCCACGCGCACGCCCACTTCGACGGCGTCGGGAAAGGCCACGCTGGCGAAGAAGTCGCAACTGTTCGACGCGACAAGGCCGACAACGCCGCTGTTCGCCGGGTCGAGCGCGCCCGCTTCGACAAGCAGCGCGTTCACCGCCGTGTCGAAATAAAAATAATACACGGCGTTGTTGACGTGGCCATAAACGTCGTTGTCGCCCCATCGGGTCGTGACGGGGCAAAACCGGGCGTAGGCGCCGCGCGTCGAACGCTGCAAAGGCCGCCGCATCAGAACGCCCGCTGGTAAATGCCGAGCGCATCGGCCTGGCTGACCGCGCGCGGATTATTGACGAGCAGCCGCGTCTGCTTCATCGCGTCGCGCGCAAACAGGGTCAGGTCGCCTTCCGCGATGTTCGCCGCGCGCAGATTGGGCGGGATGCCGATCTCAACGCAAAGCGCGGCGACGCGCGCGATAAACATGTCCGCCGTGAAACTTTCCGGCCCTTGCGGCAGATCGTCGAACACAATGCGCGCGAGATGCGCGTAATCCGCCGCGCACGCCGAAACATTGAAGCGCATCACTTCCGGCAGGACGAGCGCGTTGGCGAGTCCGTGCGGCAAATGACAGCGCCCGCCGAGCGGATAGGCGAGCGCGTGAACGGCGCCGACCGAAGCGTTCGCAAAAGCCATGCCCGCGAGCAGCGAGCCCGTCAGCATGGCTTCGCGCGCGGCAAGATCGCGCCCGTTTTTTACGGCCGCGCGAATATTGGCTCCCAGCAGCCGCAGGGCTTCGCGCGCCAACGCTTTCGACACATGGCTGTTGTTGGGATTGATCGACGTAAAAGCCTCGATCGCGTGAACCATCGCGTCGATGCCCGTCGCCGCCGCGACATGCGCCGGCAAGCCCAGCGTCAGTTCCGCGTCGAGCAGCGCCACATCCGGCAGCAGGATCGGCGACACCGCGCCCATCTTGTCGGAGGCGCTTGTCGTCACGACGGCGACCGCTGTCGCCTCCGAGCCGGTTCCCGCCGTCGTCGGCGCCAATATCAGCGGCAGGCGCGAACCGCGCGCCTTGCCGACCCCATAGGTCTCCTCCAGCGGCTGCGGCGTTTTCGCGAGCAGCGCCGCGAGTTTGGCCACATCGAGAGACGAACCACCGCCAAGGCCCACAACGCCGCTCGCGCCAAAGCCAAGCGCCATGTCGGCGGCGGCGAGCACGCAGGCTTCCGGCGGGTCGGCCTCCACCTTGTCGAACAGCGCAACCTCGATCCGGGCGGCGCGCAACGCGGCCAGCGCGGGATCGACGACGCCCGCCTTCACAAGGCCCGGATCGGTCACCAGCAACACGCGCCCGCCCAATCGCGGCGAGGCGATTTCGCCGAGCCGTTTGATCGCGCCGGGCGCGCAGATGATTGTGGGAACGGTGCTGAAGTTGAAAGCCATGGCGCGCTCGCGGAAGGAACTTTGCGTAGTCTCGCCACGAAGTAGCAAACTCACTAAGCGCCATGTAGGTGTTTTCCGCCGATTTCGCTACTATTTTCGCATAGCAGAATATAAAGCCACGATCTTTGGCCTGCTTCTTCGCCGGCAAGAATTGAACAGCGAGAACGCTGCGCTTCGCGAGCGCATAGCGATCACCGTCAATGACATTAAGGCCACAGACCGGATACTCGTAAGCCTCGGCTACCAAGGCGAGTTGAGCCAGGAAGCGTCGAAGCCGCCCCGGATCGTGTTGTTCTACCGGAATGCGTTGAGGAACTTCCTTTTGAAGGAATTGCGCGCGGCCAAAGAGCCCTTGGCGAGCGGGCACCTGACCGCCGTCGTCTGCCAGGTTGAAGGGAAGCAGTCTGGCGGCAGGCGCTTATTCCGGGACGTTACGCGTCGTGTGAGCACGGCACACCGGCTGATGCGGTCTTTAGGTATGGTGAAATCGGAGAGGGACGCCATCTGCGTGTTCAGATTTGTAACTGTGGGTAAC
>JANYDZ010000519.1 GCA_025363375.1 Hyphomicrobiales bacterium | reverse complement strand
GCCTGCTCTACACCGCCAAAGGCACGGCGGCCTTGCTGGTACCTTACAGCAATTCTCTGCAACAGCTCACAAAGTCCTGGGACATTGTGTTCTTGATGGCGGCGGGCGCGAATATTCTGGCGGCTTTGCTGGCTCTCTTCGTGCTGAAGCCCTGGCGCGCGCGCGTCGTGGCGAAGTCGGCGGGGTGAGCGGGCGGGAAAGGTGTGGTTCGATAGGGGCCGCCTTTTCCTGATCCAGACCACAGGAAATGCGGCTGAAAGGACAGAGCGTAGCCTTCTCCCGCCTGCGGGCGTCGGCGCGAAGCCCGCCCGTTTCAAGGCAAGCATGTCTTGCTGATCCCGCGCCCATATGATCCCGCGCCCATGCCGGGGCCTGCGCGATTTGCGCCGCTCACGCGACGCGCGGCAAGCATCCCCCATTGCGGCAGGGAAATTTCAATTTTCACGAGAAATTTGGTGGAGCCAGACGGGATCGAACCGACGACCTCTTCCATGCCATGGAAGCGCTCTCCCAGCTGAGCTATGGCCCCACTTGATCCGGCGCGCCGCGCCGAAACTTCACGACTTCAACCCGTTGGGACGGGACGAATCTGTCTGCATACGACAGCCGCCGGAAGGTGAGCGGCTCTATATCGGGAACCGCCCGTCTTCACAAGCCTGTCGCGCCGGCAGGGCCGGCAATTGTCTCAGGTTTCTTCATCGTCGGCGATATCGCTGTCGATGAGGCCGCTGACATCGTCCGCGCCTTCTTCCTCCTCTTCGAGGAAGGTCTCGTCGGGAGCCGCGTCGTCGTCGATCTCGATGCCTTCGGTGGCGGCGGCGACGTCTTTGCCCTCGCCGGCCTCGGCGTCCTCAAGCGACACCAGTTCAACGGCCGCCGAATCAGCGTCGCCGTCCGTGTCGGCGGCGGCGGCGCGCGTTTGGGGACGCGTGGAGGCAGCGATCTGGTACACCGCCGCGCATTTCGGGCAGATGATCGGATTGCGGGCGAGATCGAAAAATTTGGCGGCGCAGCTTTGACACTGGCGCTTTGTTCCAAGTTCGGGTTTGGCCACGCCGTTCGGCCCCTTGAACGATGAGAAAAAATGATAGAGTCCGCGCCCTTGTGAAAAGCGCGGCATTCCGGTTCGGCGCCCCGGTTAGTCGGGCGCGGGCCGCCTGTCAAATGGGAAGTTGCGCGCCCGCCAGTCCAAACAGCCGGCGCGTCAAGGACGGCTTTTAAATTCCCCTAACCGCAGCGCCGAACGATGGTTGCCGCCCCCTCCCCCGGGCCGGCAGAGCGACCGACATTCTTCCCAGGCCCGGCAAACGCCGTCCCAAGCTTCGCTCTCCCGCATTCCCGACGAATGGCCGCCGGTATCGAATTTCAGAGCCCTTGGGGCGAAAATGCGCGCTCCCGATTGGTGGCGCGCGCCGCCCGCCCATGCTACGAGCCGACATTCCCCCCGCCCTATCGAGGATTTCTTGACCGCTCTTCCTGTTTCGCCTGTCCGCGCTTTGCGAATGCGCGCGCTGACCGCGCGCCGGGCCGGGCCTTTGCGCGGAACCTGGCAGCCACCGGGGGACAAGTCGATATCCCACCGGGCGCTCATTCTGGGCCTGCTTGGCGTTGGCCAAACCACCATATCGGGCCTGTTCGAAGGGCCCGACGTTCGGACGACCGCCGCGGCCTGCCGGGCGCTGGGCGCGCGCATTGAAAGGTTCGGACCGGGGCTGTGGCGGGTCGACGGGGCGGGGCTCGGCACCCTGATCCAGCCGCGCGCGCCGCTCGGGTTTGGCAGCGACGGCACAGGCGCCCGGCTCATGATGGGGCTTGTCGCCGGGCATGCGATCACCGCGACGTTCGAGGCGGACGCCTCCCTGCGCAAACGGCCGATGCGGCGAATCCTTGATCCGTTGACGCTCATGGGCGCGCAAGTGCTGGCAGAAGCGGAAAATGGCCGATTGCCGGTCGTCCTCAAGGGCGTCAGCGAACCAGCGCCCATCGAATACACGACGCCGGTGCCCTCGGCGCAGCTCAAATCCGCGATTCTGCTGGCCGGCCTCAATTCTCCCGGGCGCACGACCATCATCGAGGCCGAGGCCTCGCGCGATCACACGGAGAGGATGCTGGCGTGGTTCGGCGCCTCGATCACAATCGAGGCGCAAGGCGAGCAGGGCCGCAGGATTGCGCTCGAAGGCCGTCCAACCCTGCGCCTGCAAGACGTCGCCGTGCCGGCCGATCCGTCGTTGGCGGCATTTCCTCTTGTGGCCGCGCTGCTGGTTCCAGGTTCGCTGATCACGCTGACGGGCGTCATGATGAATCCTCTGCGAACCGGCCTCATCGATACGCTGCTTGAGATGGGCGCCGATATCGCGATTTTGGATCGCCGCATTGAAGGCTGCGAGGAAGTCGCGGATCTGCGCGTACGCCACAGCCCGCTAAAGGGCGTGAACGTGAACGCCGCGCGCACGCCGTCCATGATCGATGAATATCCCATTCTCGCCGTCGCCGCCGCCTTCGCGAGCGGCGAGACGCGTATGCGCGGCCTGGCGGAACCGCGGATGAAAGAATCCGGCCGCCTCGCCGCCATCGCCGCCGGCCTTACAGCGGCGGGCGTTGAAAACGCCGTCGAGGCCGGCGATCTGGTCGTGCGCGGCACAGGTTTGCCGCATGGCGGCGCGGTCATTGCGACGCATCTGGACCATCGCGTCGCCATGAGTTTCCTCATCATGGGGCTCGCGTCGGAACGCAGCGTGACCATCGACGACGAAACCATGATCGCTACAATCCATCCCTCTTTCAAGCAGGCCATGGCCGCGCTTGGCGCTGAATTCGGGTGAGGCCATGATCATCGCGCTCGACGGGCCGGCGGCGTCCGGAAAAGGCACCCTGGCGAGGCGACTGGCCGCCCATTTCGGCCTGCCGCATCTCGATACCGGGCTCTTGTATCGCGCCGCCGCGCGCGCTCTGATCGATAGCGGCGATCGGCTCGACGACGAGAGCCGCGCCGTCGCCGCGGCGCGCGGTCTTGCCTTGACGGATTTCAACGAGGAGGTCCTGCGCGGCCGCGAGATGGGCGAGGCTGCTTCGGTCGTCGCCGCGATCCCCGCGGTCCGCGCCGTCCTGCTCGACACGCAACGCGCCTTCGCCTCCCGTCCGGGAGGCGCGGTCCTTGACGGACGCGACGTTGGCACGGTGATCTGTCCCGAAGCCGACGTCAAGATTTTCGTCACCGCCAACCTGGAGACCCGCGCCAACCGACGCGCTCTGGAACTCGCCAAACGCGGCGAGAAAGTCGATTACGCCGACGTGCTCGCCGATATCCTGAAGCGGGACCAACGCGATTCGAGCCGTACTTCAGCGCCCCTCCTGCGCGCCGACGACGCGGCAACGCTGGATACGACGCACCTCGACGTGAACGCGGCTTTCGCGGCGGCATTGAAGATCGTTTCCGGCCGGGCGACGCACATGGGATCCGCGTAGTTTTCAGTCCTGAAGTCCTGCAGCCTTGCGCCGAAGCCAATCCCAAACCATATAAGCGGCGAGACAGAGCGCCCGGGTCGATTCCGGACGGGCGTCAGATTGGGCTCATCAATGCGCGATCCTTATACAATCCTGGGCGTTCCCAAGTCCGCCGGCGCCGACGAGATCAAGAAGGCGTACCGGAAGCTCGCCAAAAAATTCCATCCGGACCAGAACAAGACAGATCCCAAGGCCAAGGAGAAGTTCTCCGAGGCCAATTCCGCCTATGAGATCCTCGGAGACGATAAAAAGAAAGCCCAGTTCGATCGGGGCGAAATCGACGCCGAGGGCAAACCGCGCGGTTTTGAGGGGCTTGGCGCGGGCGGGCCGGGCGGCGGTTTCCGACGTTCGTCCGGCCAAAAGGGGAGCCCTTTCGAATTCAACATGGGCGGCGGGCGCGGCGG
>JANYDZ010000049.1 GCA_025363375.1 Hyphomicrobiales bacterium | reverse complement strand
GCTCGGCGCCGATCACGTGCTCGCCGGCACCGACTGGCCGATTGTGGTTGAGCGCGACGTGCCTGGCCGCTTGCGGAAAGCGCTTGGGATCGCGGGCCTCGACGCCGCGGGGCAACAGATGGTGGCCGGCGGCAATTCGCTGAAGCTGCTGGGCGTTGCGTGAGCGGTTCAAGCTTCAGCCCGGCGGCTGCAGCGCCTTCTTGATCTTCGCCAGCAGCGCGGGCGGCGCAGCGTAGATATTGGCGATCAACCGCTGGACTTCATCGCCTTCGACGGCGTCGATATCGAGCCCAAATTTTTTCGCCTCCGCGATGAACTCCGCATCCTTCAACGTCGCCATGAAGGCCGTGCGCAAGGCTTCGACGCGCTCATTGGGGACCTCGGCCGCCGCCACATAGGGACGACCGAACTGCGTGTGACTGAAGTAGAGTTCGAGGATGGCTTTCTCCTCGGGCGTGCGCGCGAAGGAACTCGCCAGCGGCACGCCCATGGCGTTGAGTTCGGGGTGTCCCTTAACGTGGGTTTGCGCGACGACGCGGACAAAACCGCTGTCGCCAAACCAGCTGGGATTGGTGACATTGATCGACGGCCATGCGAAGCCGCAGGCGCCCTGGACCTCGTTCTTTTCCATGGCGAGCATGATGTTGCGGCTGCCGGTGTAGCCGAGCACGATTTTAAATCTGGCGCCTATGGTGTTTTTCAAAATCGCGGAAAAATCAGAGCTGGAGGACGCCATGCTGGCGCCCATGACGATCTCTTTTTCCAACGTTTCCCCGAACGATTGCGGCGGCGCGTCCTTACGCGCCAGGCAGACGTAAACATCGTCGTTGGCGCTGCCGAGATAGTGGAACTTGCTGGGATCGTACTGCGGCGTGGTCGTGCCGATAAGCGGTTCGATAACGGCGCCGCCGAAGATCGAACCGATCACCGTGCCGTCTTTGGGCGCCACTTTGGCCAGATAAGTCCCCGCGGTATTGCTGCCGGCGCCCGGCATATTGGAGACGATGATGCCGGGATTGCCGGGAATGTGCCGGCTCATGTGACGCGCCAGAAAGCGCGCATACGTGTCGTAGCCGCCGCCCGCCGCCGTGCCGACGATGATAGTGATTTGTTTGCCCTTGTAGAATTGCGCGACGGAATCCTGCGCCGCGGCGGACGCCGCCCAGAGCAGGACCGGCGCCAGCGTCGACGCCAGCGCGCGCCCGCGCGGTTTGAAACGGCTTTTCATAGTCGCGTTCGCTCCCATCAATACGACGACAGCGCCTTCTTGATCTTGTCGACAATATTCTTCGGCGCCGCGTAAACCTTGGCGACAAGCCGCGCAACCTCCTCGCCGGAGACCGGATCAACTTCGAGATTGGCCTTTTTCGCGTCGGCCAGAAGTTCCGGGTCCTTCAACGTGTCCATGAACGCCTTGCGCAGGGCCTCGACGCGCTCCTTCGGCACATCCGGCGAGACGACATAGGGCCGCCCGAAAACCTGCTGGCTGAAGAACAGCTCCAGCATGGCGCGTTGCTCCTCGGTCTTCGCAAAGCTCATGGCGTTGGGCACGCCCAGCTTGTTAAGTTCGGCGTGGCCCTGCGCATGAGTTTGCGCGAGGACCCTCATCGAAGAATCCGGCGCGCCAAACCAGCCGGAATTCGTCACCGCGACGGACGGCCAGGCAAAGCCGCAAGCGCCCCAGACTTCCTTCTTGTCGACCGCGAGCGCGATCTCGCGGCTGCCGGGATAACCCAGAACCAGCTTGAATTTCGTGCCGAGCGCGGCGTTGAGCACGGCGGGAAAATCCGACGTCGAGCTTGCCGTGCCGGCGCCGACGAGCAACTCCTTCTGGAACAGCTCTTCGAAGGACGCGACGCTTGCGTCCTTGCGCGCGACGCAGACATAGACATCGTTGTTGGCGCTGCCGATATATTGCGTTTTCGCGGGATCGTGCTGCACGGGCGTCTGCCCGATCAACGGTTCGAGCGGCGCGCCGCCGTAGAGCGCGCCGATGGAGGTGCCATCCTTCGGCGCCACATTGTAAATGTAGTTCGCCGCGATGTTGCTGCCGGCTCCCGGCATGTTGGAAACGATGACGCCGGGATTGCCAGGCATGTGTCTGGACATGTGCCGCTGCAGCATCCGGGCGTAAGTGTCGTAACCGCCGCCCGGCGTCGAGCCCACCAGCAAGGTGATGTTCTTGCCCTTGTAGAAACTCGCGACGGACTCCTGCGCGGACGCCGGCGCCGCGTTGAAAAGCGAGGCGATCAGCGCGCCCGCGCCAAGGGCGCCCGTTGATTTTCGCATCCGCATCATCGTCTCCATTCGGCGCGGGCGATTGCGCGCGGGCAATTCGAAGTCGGCCTCACGCCCGCTCCACCAACTCGATCATCTTCGGCAGGCAGACGCTTTGCAAATCATAGGCGTCGAGAATGGTCTGTCGCGCGGCTTCGCGCAAGCGCGTGAATTTCTGCGGATGCGCGAGCGTCTCGATGAGGGTCTCCGCCCATTTATCCACATCGAAGAAATCGACCAGCAGTCCGTTGACGCCGTGCCGAACGACTTCTTCCACAGGCGGCGTGCGCGAACCCACGACAAGCGCTCCGGCGCTCATGGCTTCGAGCATCGACCACGAGAGCACGAAGGGGTAGGTCAGATAGGCGTGCGCGCGCGAAACCCGCAGGAGATCCAGGAATACGGGATACGCCACATTGCCGACGAAATGCACGCGTTTGAAGTCGAGCTTGTCGCGCATTTCGGACAGGACGATCTCCTTCCAGCTGCGCCCGTCGGGCGAGCGCGTGCCGTAGCTCACGCCGTCGCCGCCGACGAGCACGACATGCGCATTGGGCCGCGCCGCGAGCACTTTGGGCAACGCGCGCATAAAAATGTGGTAGCCGCGATAGGGCTCAAGGTTCCGGTTGACGAAGGTGAGGACTTCATCGCCGGCGCGGAACTTCGGGACATTGGGACCAAAATCGACGCTCGCCGTCGTCGACGGGCAGACATGTTTCGTATCGATGCCGTCGTGGATGACGTCGATGCGTTCGCGCAACCCGCTGGGGAAAGTGCCCGCCTGCCAGCGCGTGGGAGCCAGGATGCGGTCGGCGGAAGCCAGCGCCAGCAGCAAGCCTGCGGTGCGCGCGACCACGTTCATGCGCGTGGGGAATTCCAGCTTCTGATATTCAGGATCGAAGTCAACGTCCCTGCCGCGGGTGGCGTAGAAAAACTCGGCGTAAAGGACGAGTTTCGCATCCGGCCAGACCTCCTTGAGAAAGAAGGTTTCGCCCCAGCCGATATGGCCGCAGATCACGTCGGGCGCGTATTTGGCCCTGTCGCGCAATTGCATCGCCGCGCTGGCGACGACTTCGGCGCGGTGCAGGCGGCTCGCCATGTCGGTAGCGAAGCGGAAGATGTTTCGGTCGGGCTCCGGGACATTGAATTTGTAGCGCAAGGTGCGGATGGACGTCTGCGTCTTCGCCGTTTCAGCGGCGAGGGCGGCAACGTCGTGCCCGCGCGCCGCGAGCGCGGGCGCCAGATGCCTGTACTGGGCGGGGAAGTTCTGGTGGACGAAGAGGATTTTCAACGTTACGCCGGCTTTTTCAACCGCACCACATTGTGCAATATCTGATCCGCCCCCTCGAAGAACCGCTTCACGCCCCGCGCGGCCTGCCGGATGCGCTGCTCGTTCTCGACAATCGCCAGCCGCACGTAATCGTCGCCGAATTCGCCAAAGCCGATGCCGGGCGAGACGGCGACGTCCGCCTTCTCGATCATGAGCTTGGAAAATTCGAGCGAGCCCAGATGACGGAACTTTTCCGGCACCGGCACCCAGGCGAACATGGTCGCCTGGGGCGCGGGAATTTCCCAGCCGGCCTGTGCAAAGCTCTCAACCAGCACATCGCGGCGACGCCGATAGGTCATGCGCATCTCGCGGATGCAATCGTCGGGGCCGTTGAGCGCCGCCGCCGCCGCCACCTGGATAGGCGTAAAAGCGCCGTAGTCGAGGTAGGATTTTACGCGGGCGAGCGCGGCGAGAAGGCGCTCGTTGCCGACGGCAAAACCGATGCGCCAGCCCGCCATCGAATAGGTCTTCGACATCGAAGTGAATTCCACCGTCACGTCGTTTGCGCCGTTCACCTGCAGCACGGAGGGCGGCGGATTGTCGTCGAAGTAGACTTCGGCGTAGGCGAGATCGGAGAGGATGAAGATTTCATGCTTTTTGGCGAACGCGACGAGCTCTTTGTAAAAATCGAGCGAGGCGATCTTCGCCGTGGGGTTGGCGGGATAGCAGACGACGACCGCGATGGGCTTGGGGATCGAGTGGACAACCGCGCGTTCCAGATTGACGAAAAAGTCGGGCGTCGGATCGGCGTCGACGGAGCGAATGACGCCGCCGGCGATCAGAAAGCCGAAAGCGTGGATGGGATAGGAGGGGTTTGGCACGATCACGACATCGCCAGGCGCCGTGATCGCCTGCGCCATGTTGGCGAAACCCTCTTTTGAGCCAAGGGTCGCCACCACTTGCGTGTCGGGATTGAGCTTGACGCCAAAGCGGCGTTCGTAATAGCCGGCCTGCGCGCGGCGCAACCCCGCAATGCCTTTTGACGCGGAGTAACGGTCGGTGCGTGGCTTGCCCGCGGTCTCCACGAGCTTGGCTATGACATGCGCCGGGGCGGGCAGATCGGGATTGCCCATGCCGAGATCAACGATGTCGGCGCCATTGGCGCGCGCCTGCGCCTTCAGGCGGTTGACCTGTTCGAACACATAGGGCGGCAATCGTTTTACCCGATGAAAATCGCTCATCTCTCGACCTCGCAAATCCCCAGCGAAACTAACCGATCCCCAAGCGTCGGGCCATTGCCTATTGCAGCAGATTTGGCCCTTCGCGCTTGAGCCTGGGATCGACGACGCAGGTGATCAGGCAGCGCGTTCTTTTTTTCAACTGGGGCGGTTTGGGAGCATAGGCGACCGAATTCACTTTGACTTTTGGCGGCGCGCGGCGCCCAATCCGATCATGTCGGGCGCGCACGCCGTCGAGCGCGGCCTCTTTCGCCTTGAGCGCCTCAAAAGTAAGCAACGGCTTTACCGGTTGTTCGGGCGGCGCGCCCACCGGGATATATTGCAGTTGATCCTCCGGCGGGCGCGATTTTTTGACGAAATCCATAGGTTCGACGGGATCGGCGCGCAGTTTGAAACGCATGATCGCCTCGATCGGCGTTTCCACGATGGTCGCGCCGCGCGACGGTTCCTGCGCCAAAGCCGGCGTGGCGCAGGCGGCCAGTGCAAAAACGATGATCAGGGAGGCGCGAGTCAACATGGGACCTATCATGCCATGAATCCGTCGCTGTCGCGAGCCATGGTTTTACGCGCCCCGGTTTTAATGGACGGCTTTTGTCCAATGGAGCCATTCCGGCAAACCGGATAGAAGCATAATATATTGCAACGACGGAGCGGCCAAAGGCCCTCCGCAAGAAAGATTTTGCCATGGCGGCGGGTGTGAAGAAATCGAGCGGTAAACGCAAATCCTTGAAGGTCCGCGCGGCCGCACCTTACGCAGACGCGTCGAAACCTCGTGTTCTGCGAAAAAAGGCGGTCATTGCAGCGCCCCTTGAGCCACCCGGTCAACCGCGTCCCGAGAGCGGCGGAGAGGCGCGCAAGCCCGGCCCCGACTTCGACAGGCTGGCGAGCAACCTCTCGCTGCTGGTCACCGAGGGCGCAAGGGTCGCCGCCGCTTACGCGCAGGGCGCCCGCAACACGCGCCTCGACACAGGCGCAGCCGACATGATCGGCGATGTCGCGCGCACATTGGGGGGCGTCGCCGAATACTGGCTTGCCGATCCCAAGCGCGCGATGCAGGCGCAATCGGCTATTTCCGGCAATTTCATCGAGCTTTGGTCGCGCACCATGCATCGCCTTTCCGGACAAGACGTGCAGCCGGTTGTTGCCCCGGACCCCCAGGACAAACGTTTTGCCGATCCACAATGGCGGGAAAATCCGTTGTTCGATTTTCTACGCCAGGCCTACTCCCTGACAACGCACTGGGCGGGCGATCTGGTTGAGCAGGCCGAGAGCGTCGATCCACAATCGCGTGAACGGGCACAGTTCTACCTCCGCCAGATCGCGGGCGCCGTCTCGCCCTCGAACTTCCTGCCGACCAATCCCGAATTGCTGCGTGAAACCATTCGGGAAAACGGCGACAATCTGGTGCGCGGCATGAAAATGCTGGCCAGCGACATGGAAGCCGGCAAGGGGCAATTGCGCATACGGCAAGCCGACGCCTCGCAATTCGAGCTTGGCGTGAACATGGCGGCGACGCCGGGCAAGGTTGTGTTTCGCAACGATCTGTTCGAACTCATCCAATACACGCCGACGACGCCGCAGGTCTTCAAGCGCCCTCTGCTGATCGTGCCGCCCTGGATCAACAAATTCTACATTCTCGACCTCAACCCGGCCAAGAGCTTCGTGCGCTGGGCTGTGGCGCAGGGACTGACGGTGTTTATGGTCTCCTGGGTCAATCCTGATGAGCGCCAGGCGGAGATGGGTTTTGACGCTTATGTGCGCGACGGCGTGCTCGCCGCGCTCGACGCGATCGAAAAAGCCACCGGGGAAAAGGACATCTCGGCCATCGGCTATTGCGTCGGCGGCACGCTCCTGTCGATCACGCTGGCCTATATGGCCGCGGTTGGCGACAAACGCATATCCAGCGCCACGCTGTTCACGACCCAGGTGGACTTTACCGATCCCGGCGAACTCAAGCACTTCATCGACGAAGCGCGCATCCGCTCCATCGAGGCGTCGATGGCCGAAACGGGATATCTTGAGGGGCGGGAGATGGCGGGCGCGTTCAATATGTTGCGCCCGAACGAGCTGATCTGGTCCTATTTCGTCAATAATTATCTCAAGGGCAAGGAACCGCCGGCTTTCGATCTGCTGGTCTGGAATTCAGATTCCACGCGTATGCCGAAGGCCAATCATTCCTTCTATCTGCGCAATTGCTATCTTGAGAACAATCTGACGAAGGGCATGATGGATATTCTCGGCCGGCGGCTTGACCTGCGGCATGTCGTCATCCCCATCTACAATCTGGCGACCCGCGAGGACCATATCGCTCCCGCCCGTTCCGTCTTTGCGGGCGCCAGGTTCTTTGGCGGGGAAATGCGCTATGTCCTCTCGGGTTCAGGCCATATCGCCGGCGTCGTCAACCCGGCCGAAGCGCCCAAATACCAGTTCTGGACGGGCGGGCCGCCGGTGGGATCATTCGACGACTGGCTGGCGAAAGCGAACGAAACACCGGGCTCGTGGTGGAATGACTGGCTCGCCTGGCTCATCGCGCAAGCGCCCGCCACAATCGCCGCGCGCACGCCGGGCGATGGCGCGCTCAAGCCTCTATGCGACGCGCCTGGAACATATGTTCGGGTCAAGGCGTGACAAAATAGCGCGTTGTTTTTTGTATGTTTGATATTTGTTCTTATTATTGACTGTCATGTAAACTATATCACCTTTGTGTTCTCACAAAAATGGGAAGACTGATTCGCAATTGCCATTATTTATCCAGATTTGAACCAAGCGGGTTCAGATGGAAAGGCGCGGAATCGAAAAGGCCGGGCGCTTGGCCCGGCCTCTCGAAATCACGTCCGGCAAACCTCAGTGCTTGGCGAAGATCGGCGCGGTGACCTTGGGATCGTCCCAACGGTAGTTCAGGCCCACCGAAATGATATCGACGTGTGCCTTGGTCGTTCCCGTGTAGCTGATCGGGATTGTCGCGCTGGCGGGAATGAAGATCGTCCCGGATTTGCCGAAGACATGCGAATAGGCGACATCGAACGACAGCTTGTTGTTCATGCGGTAGGTCGCGCCAAGCGATGTCCAGATACGATCGGTGTCGAGCAATGTCACGCCGCGATTGGTGTTGTCGATCGGAGCCTTTTCAAAAGCCACGCCGCCGCGGAATTTCCATTGCGGATTGTATTGATACTCGCCGCCGAGCGACGCCATCCAGCCATTCTTGTAACGCAGGTTCTGCGTGGCCAGAACCGTTCCGGCCGGCGTGACGCCACCTGTGGAAATCGCGGTGAGCGTGTCGATGCGGCTCCAGTTGGTCCATTCATAGCCCGCGAGCAACGTGATCTCGGGAGTGATCCGTTGGCGCAGGCCAATTGTGACGGTCTCGGGCAGGTTGAAATTAGCGGTGATCGGGTTGGGGACACCGAGGAAGGGGGCCTGCGGAAACGTCGCCGTGCCTTTCGTGTTCTGCTTGACCATCGACCGGTAGCCAATGCCAATTTCGGTGCCAGCCATCGGCTTCAAAGTCACGCCTGCTGTGAAGCCCACGCCCCATTTGTCGGTCTGGAGGATGGCGACGGGCGGGGCGGCGACAGCCGCGAGCCCCTGCGTCTGGCGAACCTTGAAGTACATCACTTCGAGGCCGGCGCCGACCGAGACATACTCATTGATTTTATAAGCGAGGGTCGGATTGATGTCGGTGCTGAAAACCGTCGTGGTCAGGCCCCAGAGCTGCGGAGCCGACGGGCGCGGGTTCTGCGTGCCAAGCCCGAAGGGCGTGTTGATGGCAAGGCCCGCCCATAATTGATCGTTGATCTGGTAACTCATGTAGGTCGAAGGCAGCAGCGCACTGCCCGCCTGGTTGCCGGTCGCGCCCAGGGCTGCGGTAGGCGTGGCGGGGCTCGGTGTATTGCTCGCATAAGGCAGAATGCCCGACAATTGCAACGACGTCTGCCAGCCCGGGATATTGGTCAAGGTCGCGGGGTTCCAGAACATTGCGGACAGGCCGCCAGCGCCAGCGCCAACGCCGGCGAACGAGGCCCCCTGCCCCTCGGCGCTCTGTTCGCGCGGCGCAAAGCCGCCGGCTTGCGCCTGACCCGCAGCGACGATCAGGGCCACAATCGCCGCGCCGCCCAGCAAAATACCACGGGAGTTTGAAAAGCTCATTTGTTCCCTCACACAATAGTCACGATTCAAATCGTATCGCGTCTTATTGTCTAAACCTGAAAACGCATGCGCCGCAATTGGTTCACTAAGCAACCGATCTCGAGCCGTTCATCCCCGGCGCGCGCCTCGATTAATATTTATGTATTAAAAACAATATCTTACGATCGTTTTCTACAAATCTTCGCCTTTGTCAGCATGCTGCATTTTGGGTTGGCGCAATCCAGGCCCTCACATTGTTGAAATGTGTTGCAATTGCGTCACGCAGAAACAGCTGTTTTGCCACGGTCCCACATTGCGGAGACAGGTTGGGCTGGCGCATATGTGCGGCGGCGCCGGCGAGCGCCGCGTCAAAGTATCTGGAGGTCCCATGAAACTCGTTCGTTACGGCAAGCCCGGCAAGGAAAAACCAGGTCTGATTGATCCCGACGGGCGCGTGCGCGATCTTAGCGATGTCATCCCGGATTTTGCCGGTGAACATCTTTCGTCGAAAAACATGCGCAAGCTGGCGCGCCTGCGCCCGGCGACCCTGAAGCTTGTCCGCGGAACGCCTCGTCTCGGCTCTTGCGTAGGCCAGCCCGGCAATTTCATCGCCATCGGGCTGAACTATCACGACCACGCGAATGAAGCGGGCATGCAGATCCCGAAAGAACCGATCATCTTCAACAAGGCGCAGAACAGTATTTCCGGTCCCAATGACGATATTATTCTGCCCAAGGGCTCGGTAAAGGGCGATTGGGAAATCGAGATCGCCATAGTCATCGGCACCCGCGGTTCCTACATCAAGGAAAGCGACGCGATGAGCCATATCGCTGGTTTCTGCGTCTGCAACGACGTGTCCGAGCGCGAATACCAGGTCGAGCGGTCGGGACAATGGGTCAAGGGCAAGAGCTGCCCGACATTTGGCCCGCTTGGCCCCTGGCTGGTGACGCCCGACGAGATCAGGGACCCACAAAAGCTGGATCTGTGGCTCGATGTGAACGGCGCGCGCCAGCAAACCGGCAATACGTCGAAAATGATTTTCAGCCTGAAGCACATCGTCTCCTACGTGTCGCAGTTCATGCAGCTCGACCCGGGCGACGTCATCACCACGGGAACGCCGGCGGGAGTGGCGCTTGGCCGCAAGCCTCCGAATTTTCTCAAGGCCGGCGACACCATCCGGTGCGGCGTGGAAGCACTGGGCGAACAGGCCAGCCGGGTCGTCGCCTGGACGAAAACCGTCTGAACTGCCGGAACGGGAGCGTCCGGCGCGTTGGCTCCAGCGCTTCGGACCTCCGCTGAAGCGGCTGATCGCGCGTCAAATTCGCGTAAATTTCGCGCTGATGGCTTAATGCGCCTTAAGAACCTTTCTGATCTTCTGGCTCCGATGCAAGGCGGCCGCGCAAGCGCGGCGGATGGACGGAGGCCTGTAGCATGCGCGATCTGTCGTCGAAAGCAGGCACTCTATTCAGTCTCGTGTTTCTGGCGGTCGTGTTGGGCGCCCATACAAGTGGGCGACAGGACGCCGGCAGGTCTCTGGACGCTCTGGGCCAATTCCTGTCGGACAAGGGCGCCGTTGTGGGCCGCTGGATCGTGAAACTCGCGTCAGGCGCGCTCACGGGACAGGGCACCGACATGGCCGCGTTGGCGGCGGCGGCGATCATTTGCCTGGCGCTGGCTTGCACGGCTTGTATTTGCGTTGGCAAGATCGGCGCGCGCGCGCGTCCGCAAGCGAACTGAATCTGCGCCGCCAGCTTCCAACGGACCAGACCTTGGCGCTGAATCAAGCCTTGCCGCTGAATTAGGCCTTGTCGTTGGACCAAGCCTTGCAAAATATCGGCATGGGCGCCTCCTGGCGTCTCATTGTCGGACATATCCCGCGTTTTGCGGGACGCCGACGGTTCAGTTTGTAACAGGAGTTGCCTCATGATCAGCAATTTAAAACACTTCGCGCTGGCTGCGGCCGTTGGCGCGTCTGCCAGTCTTCTGGCGGGCGCCGCCGAAGCCGGCCAACGCCACTACGCCGGTCGCCAGATGATGCACGCGCCCATGGCTGCGCATGGTTACGCGGCGCATCGGCGGATGCATCGCTCTGTTGGATACGCCTATGGCGCGCGCCGGTTTGCCGCCCCCGGATACGGCTATGCGCAGCCCGCCTACGAACAGGCGGACTATCAGCCGACGGTCTATTCGCAGCCGCAAACCTATACCCGCACCTATCAGGCGCCGACCACGGTTTATCAGAACGTCACCCGTTCCTATCAGGTGCCCGTGCAAAGCTACCAGACCGTCGAGCGCACCAGCTACGTGCCCGTGACCAGCTACCAGACTGTACAGACGGCGCATCAGGTTCCCGTGATGACCTACCGCACCGAATACCGAAGTCACCAAGTCCCGGTGGTACATCAACAAGCCGTCACCACTCAGCATCAGGTGCCCGTGACGAGCTACCAGACCGTGCAGCGCGTCGAACAGGTGCCGACGACGGTCTACCAGACCTATACGAAGACCTGCCATTGCGAATAAGGTTTTCGCGATAATAGACCAGGCGCGGCGACCGGTTTCCGGGGCCGCGCTTTTCGTTTGCGGAACGCCGGCTGACCTAGAGTCCTAGCATCAATCCCAGATTCTGCGCCGCCGCGCGCGAGGCGCCTTTGCCGAGATTGTCGAGTTTCGCCACGAGCAGCACATGCCCACGCTTGTCGTTGGCGTAGACGCGCAGCTCCATGAGATTGGTGTCGTTGAGCGCTTCGGCTTCAAGCTTGCCGCCCTCCTTTGCCAGCGCGTCGGCGCGCACGACCCGCACAAACCCATGGCCGTCGTAGCGCGCGGACAACGCTTTTTCGAAATCCTCCCCGGTGAAATCGCCGGGCAGAAAATCGAGATGCAACGGAATCGACACGAGCATGCCCTGACGGAAATCCGCCACTGAAGGCACAAACAGCGCGCGCCGCTCCAGCTTTGACCAGCGCTGGATTTCGCCCATGTGCTTGTGCTCAAGCCCCAGCGCGTAAAGTTCGAAATCCGGCGCCCTGCGCGCTTCGTAATCGGCGATCATCGACTTGCCCCCGCCGCTGTAGCCGGAGACGGCGTTGATGGTAACCGGAGCATCCGGCGCGATCATGCGCGCGTCGATCAGGGGCCGCAGCAAGGCAATTGCGCCGGTCGCGTAACAGCCGGGATTGGCGACGCGCCGGGCAGCCGCGATCGCCGCGCCCTGCCCCGCCTCAAGCTCGGGAAAACCATAGACCCAGCCGGGCGCTATCCGATGCGCGGTGGAGGCGTCGAGAATTTTGGGGGCTGCCTCGCCCAATTCATCGGCGAGCGCGACGGTCTCTTTTGCGGCGTCGTCGGGAAGACAGAGGATGACGAGATCGACGCCCGCCATCAGTTCCTTCTTGGCCGCGCGGTCCTTGCGCTTTTCCGGCGCGATGGAGACGAGTTCGACATCCTCGCGCGCGCCGAGCAGATCGCGGATCAGCAGGCCCGTCGTGCCGGCCTCGCCATCGATAAATATTTTCGCGCTCATGGGCCCGCTCCGTGTGTCGCGGCCCGATTGAAACAGGACGCGGCGCAAGTCAAGTTTGCAAGTCAGGTTTGCAAATCAGGTTTGCAAGTCAAGTTTGCAGAATTCAACGCCGTCGCGACCGGGTTTGCGCGATCACGTTTGAAAAGCCCGGTCCGCGAAATGTTTTGCGGCCCTGTTTCGGCGCCCACGCCGATTGTCGCGCGACGCGCGCGCGCTGCATTGTGTGGTCATTTGCGCCGCGCCCCGACGACCCGCGCAAGACGTTGTTGTCGCGGCAAAAAACCAGCCTTAACGCGGCGCGAATTTTTCCGCGAGGCCCTGCATATACCGCTGCGCGACGCTCGCCGCGGCGATGGCGGTAATCTCGGAATGATCGTAGGCGGGCGCGACTTCCACAACGTCCATGCCGCGCCAGTCGAGTTCCCGCGTTTGCCATATTGCGCCCAACGCCATCGCCGAAGTCAAACCACCGGCGACAGGAGTCCCCGTGCCCGGCGCAAAGGCGGGATCGAGCGCGTCGATGTCGAAGGTCAGGTAGGCGGCGCCCGACCCCACGCGGGCGCGAATGCGCGCGGCCATGCCGCCCGCGCCCAGCGCGAGGCACGTGTCGGCATCGACAATTTCGATGCCGTAGTCGCGCGGCGCGACGGTGCGCACGCCAAGCTGGATGGAGCGCGCCGGATCGATCAGACCTTCGGCGACGGCGCGCGTGACAAACGTGCCGTGCGACATTTTCGTGCCGTCGTCGTCCCACGTGTCCTGATGCGCGTCGAACTGGACCAGCGCAAGCCGGCCGTGCTTTTCCGCATGGGCCCGCAACAGCGGCAGCGTGACGAAATGATCGCCGCCGAGACTGACGAGGTGAACGCCGGCTTCGATCATCTGACGCGCCTGCGCCTCGATCGCGCCGGGCGCCAAGGCGATGCGCTCGTATTCAAAGTAGCAATCGCCCACGTCGATCACGCGCATCCGCGCGAAAGGATCGCGCAGGGAGGGATATTGCGGATCGCCGTCGAAAATCGCGGAGGCGCGGCGTATGGCGCCGGGACCAAATCGGGCGCCGGGACGATTGGAAGCGGCGCAATCGAAAGGCACGCCCCACACAACCACGTCCGCCGCGCCGATCTCCTTGCTGAAGCGACGGCGCATAAACGACATCGCGCCGGCGAAAGTCGGCTCAAGCGATCCGCCGGTAAGCGGTCCTCCGATGGCGTTGTCGATGGGCGTATCGTTCATGCCCCGATCATGCTTATTGTCCGGCGGCCGCGTCAACATCGACGCGCTTCAACAAGGCCTGCGGATCCCTGATGCTCATTAAATCCATGAACTTCAGCGGCGCGCCTTTGGCCTTCAAGGATATCGAGAAGCTTTTCGGCGTCGCGATAAACCTGCCGGCGGCATCGGCGATTTTCGCGCCGGCGGGATCGCCGCCGAGCATGACCGGAATGATCTGGACAAAGCCGCCCCACTCCTGTTTCACGGCGGCCGGCTGTTTCTTCTGCTGTTTGGCGAAATAATCGACGGCCTTGTCGAACAGACCATTGTTGTCAAAGCGCAGCGACAGGCTCGATATGTCGGCGCCCATGAACCCCGCCATTTTGACGTCCTTCTTCGCGCTGAAGATCGAGGGATCGACGCCGCCGAGCAGGAGCTTTATGGCGAGCGAGCCCGCGTTGACGCCGGAGACAGTGAAATTGTCGAGGTTATAGGTTTTCTTCCCCTTGTCGTAGTCCCCGGACGCAACGAATCCCAAATTGATTTTGTCGTAGCCAAAGGAGGCGAGCGCCTTGCCCATCTCCGACCCTTTGGGCGGCTCGACAATCAAACTCTTCGCCTCCGCCCTGCCCTTGACCGGAACCTCCCCGTCGTAGGTTCCCTCCGCCGTCAACGAACCCAGCGAAATCTTGAAAAGATTGCCGCCAGGCGCCGTGGGCTTGGTGCTTTCATCGGGCACAGTTGCCTCAAAGCCTGTCCAGTTGAGCTTGCCGACCTGGGGCGCCATTTCTCCGATATCGCCGCTGGCCGCCGCCGCAAGCATGCTTGTAAAGACGAGGCCCTGCATCTCAATCGCTCCGGACTTGAAAGCGACGTCTCCGCCTTTTGATTTTCCCTTGCCCTCGACGCTCTTCAATGTCGCGCTGGCGATTCTGCCGTCGCTGACGCCGGTCGCCAGAAAATCGCGCATGGCGACGCTCGAATCCGGCCCGGTCAGCAACGCTTCGGCAATGCTGATTTTTTCCGCTTTCAATTTCTTCGCGAGCGCGGCGGATTCATCCTTGCTTGCGCCGGAAAACAGTTTTGCCACTTCGTCCTTTGTGAGATTTGTGCCGACGACGTCGATTCGCTTGTAAAGCAGCGTCCCCTTGTCCTTGCCAGGCACGGACAAGTTTTCAACCGTAACATTGGCGCTCTGGGCAAGGGCCGCAGGACTCGCGGCGCCAGCCAAAACGAAGGCGAAAGCAAGTTTCAGACGCGGGCTGGCGATGTTCATGTTTGTCTCCATTTGCGGCTCCCGCCACCTTGAAGCGCGACGCGCGTTTCAACAAGTGCGCCGGCGCACATCGCGCTGGTTTCGGGATTCTTTGCTTACGTGCGCGAAAGCGCCGCCGATTGGCTTACGTGCGCGAAAGCGCCGCCGATTGGCGATTTGCCCGCTCGGATCGTTTCAATGGCTGCAAACAGCTTCGAAACCGGAGCCCGTTCTCACTTGTGGGCGGCGGCGAAAATTTTGTCAAATTTTTACCTTGTCAAATTTTTACCTTGACTGTTGCAATTCCGTCACCTTTAATGCGTACCATCAAAAGGCTGGGGAGCGCCAAACAGGAGGGGAGACCACAATGGCCGTCTACACTGTAACAACCCAGAACACGCGCGCGCTGGATGAGCCCTTTCAAGTGATTGTCCAGGACGAACGCGATCATCAAGTCGTTGAAATGGGCGCGATGTCGAGGGATCACGCCAGCATGATCGCCGGTTCCCTCGTCCTGCTTTTGCCCAAACTCGATCCCGGCATGTCCGTCGTGCTCGACGCTTCCCTCGCCGGTCGGGGCTGGAGCGACCAGGCGATCGCGCGCGCCTGACCGCATCCGCAATGGTTCAACGCGGGCTATTTCGGCGCGTATCGGCTGGCGGGCCGCTCCAATCCCATGTTCTCGCGCAACGTCGCGCCCTCATAGTCCGAGCGAAACAATCCCCTCTCCTGCAGGATGGGAATGACGAGTTCGGCGAAATCATCGAGCGACCCCGGCAGATACGACGGCTGCACGATAAAGCCGTCGGCGGCGCGCGCCTCGAACCATTTTTGAAACTCGTCAGCGACGAATTGCGCCGAACCGATGATGGTGCGCTTTCCACGCGCTCCGGCGAGCCTCATATAAAGCTGGCGAATGGTCAGGTTCTCGCGCCGCGCGAGCGCCACGACATTGCCGTACGTGCCGCCTTTCGAAGCGTCGGTCGCGGGCAAATCCGGCAGCGGGCCATCCACGTCGAAGGGGGCGAGATTCGCGCCGCCCAGCAGCATTGAGAGAAACGCCCTGCCGACGTCCGGATGAATGAGCGACTGGAGATAGTCGTGCTTTTCGAGCGCCTCCTTCTGTGTCGCGCCAACGACGGGGTTGACGCCGGGCATGACTTTGAGCTGGTCGGCCCGCCGGCCAAATTTTTCCATGCGCGATTTCACGTCGGCGTAATAGGCGCGCGATCCCTCGAGGGTGAGCTCCGCCGTGAATACGGCTTCGGCGGTTTCGGCGGCGAACTCCCTGCCCTCCTGCGATGTGCCCGCCTGAAAGATCACGGGATGACCCTGTACGGGACGCGGCACGTTCAGCGGGCCGCGCACCTTGAAATGCGCGCCCTCGTGGCGCAGAAAATGCAGCTTCTCAGGATCAAAATAGAGGCCGGTGGAGCGATCGCGCAAAAACGCGTCGTCGTCCCAGCTGTCCCATAGTCCCCGCACAACCGAAACGAATTCGCGCGCGCGCGCGTAGCGCTCGGCATGTTTGAAATGTTCGTCGCGGCCAAAGTTGAGGGCTTCCGCCACATTGCCTGAAGTCACGACGTTCCAGCCGGCGCGGCCATGGCTGATATGATCGAGGGAAGCGAAACGGCGCGCGATATTGTAGGGCTCGTTGTAGCTCGTCGTTGCCGTGGCCACGAGGCCGACGCGCTTTGTCGCCATGGCAAGGCCGGCGAGCAGCGTCGTCGGCTCGAAATAGGCGGTGTATTGGGCGGCGCGGCTCACCGCCTTCATATCGGCGTCGCGCACGGCGGCCGAATCGGCAAAGAAAATCAGATCGAATTTCGCCGCCTCGGCGGTTTGCGCGATGGCGACGTAATGATCGATATTGACGCCCGCGTCGATCTGCGCGTCGGGATGCAGCCACGAGGCGGCATGATGGCCCGTGTGATTGAAAAAGACGCCGAGGCGCAACTGGCCCTCACGACTCGATTTCACGGCCCCTCGTCGATTGTTTCGGCGCGAGCGGATTCACGCGCTTGCCATGACGCAATCGATATTGGGGATTCAAATCATGGTCAACAAACGCCGGGGCGCAAAAGTAAAACGGGCCGCCCGAAGGCGACCCGCTGAATTCGCGACCCGATGAAAATCAGCGCTTCGAAAACTGGAAGCTGCGGCGGGCTTTTTTCTTGCCGTACTTCTTGCGCTCGACGACGCGTGAATCGCGGGTGAGAAAGCCTTCGCGCTTCAACGCCGAACGCAGGTCGGGTTCGAAGTAGGTCAACGCCTTGGCGAGGCCGTGGCGCACCGCGCCCGCCTGACCAGACAGGCCGCCGCCGGCGCACTTGACCATCAGGTCGTATTGCGTGGTGCGCTTGGCCACTTCCAGAGGCTGGCGCAGAATCAACCGCAACACCGGGCGGGCGAAATAAACCTCGACGTCGCGGTCATTGACTATGATCTTGCCGGAGCCCGGCTTGATCCAGACGCGGGCGACCGCGTTCTTGCGCTTGCCCGTCGCGTAGGCGCGGCCAAGCTTGTCGAGCTTTTGCGTGTAGACCGGACGATCCGGCTGCGCGGACGCGGTGGCCGCGCCCTTGAGGTCGGCCAGGGAAGAGAGGGTGACTGTCTCGGCCATGATCAGGCGCTCCGCTTGTTCTTGGCGTTCATGGCGCCGACATCGAGAATTACGGGGGACTGCGCCGCGTGCGGATGCTCGGCGCCCTTGTAGACGCGCAAGTTCGAAAGCTGCTGACGACCCAGCGGGCCGCGCGGCAGCATACGCTCCACAGCCTTCTCGACGATCCGTTCGGGGAAGCGCCCTTCGAGAATGAACTTCGCCGAGCGCTCCTTGATGCCGCCGATGAAGCCGGTGTGATGATAATATATTTTCTGGTCGAGCTTGCGGCCCGTGAGCGCCACTTTGTCGGCGTTGACGACAATGACGTGGTCGCCGTCATCGACGTGGGGGGTAAAGGAAGCCTTGTGCTTGCCGCGCAGGCGCATCGCGATCAGAGTGGCGAGGCGACCAACGACCAGATCCTGGGCGTCGATCAATATCCACTTCTTCTCGACCGCCTCTTTCTTTGTGACTGTCGTATTGCCGAACATGGGAGGGGAAATCCTTGAGCGTTTTCGCGAACTGGAATAAATCCAGGCCAGTCTGCCGGCATATAGGAGGGCGGACACCCTGCCGTCAATCATTTTGTGGCGGCAATGACGTAAATAATCCCATAAATATTGATTTTTTGAAATACGGTATCATAATACCGGCTTTGACCACCCGCTTTTGGCTGCGGGTTCCGCCTCCAGCGGCGATGCCCGGTTTCGACAGTCAGCCGACTCACGCTACCAAGGACCGCAGGACGTGGACCGGAAATCCCGGACGTTCGAAGGAGGCATTGATGACCAAATTCATTCGCTTGTCGGTACTGTTTTTGATTGCCATCGGCTGGAGCGGCTTCGCGCAGGCGCAAGCGCCCGCCAGGGCGCAGGGCCAGCGCCTGACGGTCGCGACCCGCGTGATCGCGCCCTTCGTCACCAGGGAGGCTGATGGCTCGCTGGGCGGATTCAGCATCGAACTCTGGCGCGTGCTGGCCCGCGACCTGAACGTGAATTTCGATTTTATCGAAAAGCCAAACGTGACGGAATTGTTGAACGCAGTCGCCTCCAACCAGGCCGACCTCGCCATTGCCGCCATTTCGGTCACCGCCGACCGCGAGAAAAGTTTCGACTTCTCGCAACCCATGTTCGACGCGGGCTTGCAGATCATGACGACGGCCGAGCGCGCCCAGCAAGGAGGCCTTGCGGGGTTTATCAACATGATCAAGTCGCCCGCGCTGCTGGAAATTTTCGGCATCCTGATCGCGTTGATCCTGCTGCCGGTGCCTTTCATCTGGTGGATCGAACGGCGGCAGGAAAACAGCATCGCATCGGGTAAGACCGCGGTGGGCGGCCTGTTCAACTCCGTCTGGTGGTCGGCCTCCACCCTGGGCGCCCAGGCGCCGGGCATGCCCATCAGTCCGCTCGGAAAATTTCTGGCGGTGGTCTGGATGTTCGTCGGCGTGCTGTTTGTCTCCTATTTCACCGCGACGGTGACAGCCGCCATTACGGTCAAGCAACTCGAACAAAGCATTACCGGCCCACAGGATCTCGTCGGCAAAAAGGTCGCGACGACGATCGGCAGCACGGGCGCGGCCTATCTGCGCCAGTTGAACATCGACGCGCTGGAAGTCGCGCAAATCGAGCAGGCCTATGCGGCGCTGCTCGACGGGCAGGCGCAAGCGATTGTCGGCGACGCGCCGGTGCTGCTGTATTACGCGTCCCACGGCGGCAAGGGCAAAGTGCAGACGGCCGGCGCGATTTTCCGGCCTGAAAACTACGGCATTCTTTTTAGCAGCGGGAGCGACCTGCGCAAACGGGTCAATGAAAGCCTGTTGCGCGCCAAGGAATCGGGCGAATACCGCGGGCTCTATCGCAAATGGTTTGCGCCTGAAACATCCGACGCCAATTGACCCCGCAAATGATTCGGGGCGGAACGCGATCCCGCCCCGCTTGCGACAATCGCCGTCGGACGTCGTTCAAGGCAGCGCGAACGTGTAGACCGCGCTGTGGCCGCGCACCGCCGGCGCCATGGCTTTGCCCGCCAGCGCCAGCGGCCCGCCCGTGACCGATTGCCCCTCGCCGGTGAACACCATCACATATTGTTTGCCGTTCACCGCGTAGGTGATGGTGCTGTTGATGATCATGCCGCCGACGATGCCCTCCCAAAGCACCTTGCCGTCGTTGACATCGAGCGCGCGCAGGCGCCGGTTGAGATCGCCGAAGAACATCAGATCGCCGGCTGTCGTCAGCGCCGAACCATTGGTCGCCTGCGGCTGGGTGTAGATAACCTTCATCTCGCCGGTGGCGACGTTGATCTTGGCGACGCCCATGTATTTTTGCGGATCGGAGCCCGGACGCATCACGCCAAAACGCGGCCCGAATCCCGTCGCCGTGGAATTGCGCGCCTCCATCGACAGACATTGATCGTGGAAGGGCACGAAGACCGAGTTCGTGCCGGGATGATAGGAGATCTGCCAGAGCCCGCGGGTGTTGTGATAGCAGCCGACGACCTTGTCGCCGTCCTTCTTGAATATCTTGTCTTCATTGACGCCGGTCTGGCCGGTCTTCACGTCGATGAAATTCATGTTGATGTTGGGATCGTCGTAAGGAAACGGCCGCGACCACAGAAACTGTCCCGTGTCCTGAGCGATGGCGAACATGCCGCCGCCTTCCGACACGGTGAAGATGATGTTCTGCTCGACGCCCGTTTGGGCGGCGGGATGAATCCATTTCACATGGTTGGGATCGGGGGCGACCCTGGTGCGGATGAGCATGCGTTCGTGGTTGTGGTCGGCGTCCCAATCGTCGCCGGGAAGTTCCTGATAGTACCAGGCGAGCTTGCCGGTCTCGACGCTGATCGCCAGGGTCGAATTGCTGTACAGTTCGGAAGGCGATTTCAGCGGCACCGCGTCCCATTTTCCATGCCGCTTAAGGCGCGTGTATGGGTTGGGATTCGCGGTGCTCCAGTAGAGCATCTTCTTTTGGGGATCGTAGGAGCCGGGCAGACCCCAGGGGCCGGCGGCGCGCTGATCCACGGGCAGGCCGCCCCAGGTGTCGCCGCCCGGCTCGCCGGGGGCCGCCGTAACATAGAACTTCCAGACTTCCTTGCCGGTCTTCGCGTCATGCGCGGCAATAAAGCAGAACTCGCGCTTGCCCTGCTCGCAGGTGCGGTTCGAGATGATTTTGCCGTCGGCGACGAGCAGGCCGCCCGCGGTCATCTGGCCGTTGTCGACTTTCGTCTCCCAACGCATCTTGCCGGTCTTCGCGTCGATCGCGACAAGAAAACCATCGGGCGCGCCGAGGTAGATCATATCTTCGAACATCGCGATGCTTTTGCTACGCGCCGCCGTGCCCGACACGCCCTTGGGATATTCACGCTCGTATTGCCAGATGAGATCGCCGTTGGTCGCGTTGAGCGCCTGGATGCTGGCGCCGGGCGCGAAAATATACATGACGCCCTTGTAGACGATGGGCGTTGATTCCTGTGTGCCGACCGGCAGGCCGCGCGACCAGGCCATGCGCATCTGCGCGACGTTGCCCTTGTTGATCTGGTTCAGCGGGGAATAGCGGTGCTGGTCATAGGTGCGGTTGAGATGCAGCCAGTCCGAGGGATCGGGATTGGCGAGAACCTCCGCCGTGACGGGGACGAAAGGCGCTTGCTGCGCGAAGGCGGGAGGCGCCACTGCGGCTCCGAGTATTGTCGCAGCCGCTAGATAGGACCTGAGTTTCATCGTGACCTCCCCGGCAGGATTGCTTGTCGCGCGTGGGCGCTTCGGCCTGCCTGGCGCGAGCGTAGCGGCGCGCGCTTCGCAATTCAAGCTGGACGCGGCTCTGTGGATGTTCGAACATGCGGGCTCGTCGTTTAAAAAATGCTGGCGGGGAATTTTCATGTTGAAGCTGACGGCTGTACTGCTTTTCGCGCACGCGGCCTGCGCCGCCGCCCACGCCCAGGACGCCGCCGCCGGCGGAGAAATCTACAAGGAGAAATGCGCGGAGTGCCACGGGCCGCGCATGGCCTCGACCGGCGGCGCAGCTGATTTGCGCGAACTGAAAGGCGACGAGCGCGCGCGTTTCGACAAGGCCGTCAAGGAAGGCAAGGGGCAGATGCCCTCATGGGACGGCATGTTGACGCCCGAGGAGATAGACCAGATCTGGGCCTATCAGCGCACCAGGTCGAAGGATTGAGGAACAACGCCATGTCGCATCGATTTGCAGATCTTCGCTCCGTCTTGCTCGCCTCGACGCTCCTCGCCGCCGCGCCGGCCTTCGCCGCCGCCGACGATCCCGAACCGGAAAAGATTTCCCCGTCCGCGCAGGCCGCTCCCGCCGCCGCGTTTCCCGTCCTCGTCAACACGGCGACGCCCGCGCGCCTTGTCAACGCCGAGAAAGAGCCGGGTAACTGGCTGATGAACCACCGCGCCTACAACGGACAGCGTTTCTCGCCGCTGACGCGCATCAACAAGACCAATGTGAAGGGCCTGCGCCTCGCCTACGCCGTAGCGCTGGGCGGTTCGGCGGCGAATGAGAACATCCAGGCGACGCCGCTCGCCGAGGACGGCTTTCTCTACACGGTCGATCAATGGTCGATCCTCTACAAGATCGATGTACGCTCGGGAGAAGCCGGCCGCATCATGTGGCGCATGGACCCCGGCGTCGAGAAGCCGCCGACCTGGTCGAACCGCGGCGCGGCGCTCTGGGGCGATTATGTCGTCAGCGTCGCGGGATGGCCCTCCCGCGTCATCGCCACTCACAAGAACACCGGCAAGATCGCCTGGCAGACGAACATGCAGGATCAGGCGAATGTGGAACTCACCGCCGCGCCGCTGGCCATCGGCGACAAGATCATCGTCGGCGCATCGGGCGGCGACCGCGGCGTGCGCGACTGGATCGCGGGCCTTGACGGCGCGACGGGCAATGTCGTCTGGAAGAAGTTCACGATTCCCGCGCCGGGCGAACCCGGCAGCGAGACCTGGAAGGACAAGAACAACGCCTGGCAGACGGGCGGCGGCGCGCTCTGGGTCACCGGCACCTATGATCCCGAGAGCCACCAGACCTTCTGGG
>JANYDZ010000517.1 GCA_025363375.1 Hyphomicrobiales bacterium | reverse complement strand
GACAGATCGAGCTTGAAGGTATTGCGGTAATAGGTCGGCAGCCACGCGGAGATGCCGTAACTTGTGTAATAGTTGCAAAACCAGAAAGCCCAGACGGCGAACGTCCGGCTGCGATAGGCGGGGCTGAAAAGTTCCCGCCAGGAACCCGCGACGCGGGCGTTTTCAACTGAAATCGCCAGCGCCGGCGGCGGCAGATCGTGGCCGGCGGCGCGCGCTTTTGCTTCGATGTCCTTGATGACCGCGTCGGCTTCGGCGTAGCGCCCCTTGTCGGCCAGCCAACGGGCGGATTCAGGCAGCATCAGACGAAAGACGAGGGCGAGGACGGCGGGCACGGAGCCGATGAAGAACATGTAACGCCAGTCAAGCGGCACAACAAAGGCGCCGACGATCGCCGCGAGCACGAGGCCAACGGCGAATATCGTCTCATACAGCAGGAAGAAAGCGCCGCGCCCCCGCGCCCGCGCCATCTCGCTTATGTAGGCGGCGGCGACCGGTACTTCGCCGCCGAGTCCCAGTCCCTCGATAAAGCGCATGATAACCAGCGATTGATAGTCCTTCATCAGGCCGCATGCGAAACAGGCGATGCTGAACAGCGCCACGCTCCAGGTCAGCGCCTGCAATCGACCGTAACGGTCGGCGAACCAGCCGAAGAAAATAGCGCCGATGAGCTGGCCAAAATTGGCCGAAGAAATGAGCGGACCAATGTCGGCGGGCGTCAGCTTCCACAGACCCATCAGCGCGGGCGCCACTGTGGCGATGGCGATGGCGTCAAATCCATCGAACAGCGTCGCCGTGCCGACAATGACGCGCGCCTTGATGTGAAAGCCCGTGACGGGAATGCGCTCGGTGCGCGCGACGATATCGGCGGGGCCGCCGGTTTGCCTCGAAAATTCCGTATCCGGTTCCGCCGCGGCCGACATGCAGAGCCCCCCCGATTGCGCGGCCTTCTACGAGGCCGGTTTTGCGCGGCGCGCAACGCCCGCCACCCCCAGCTTAACGTCAAGCGAGGGCGGCGGCCAAGCGAATTAACGCGCGCAGGGGTATGGGAAGATCACCACATCCGTTCGGGCGCGTTCTTGCGCTCGATCTTGCGGGCCTTGCGGGCGGCGTAACGGGCGTCGCGATCGGCCTTTTTGGCGGCTTCTTCTTCCGCTTTTTTGGCGATGGCCTCTTCCTTGCCGAGGCGGTCAAGCTCGGCCTCGACGCGGGCGCCTTCAATTCTCGTGATTTCCGCCAGACGCTCGGCCTCGACACGGGCGGCTTCGTCGGCGGCTTTGCGGGCGGCGAGCGCCGCGGCCTCGACCTTGCGCTGGGCCTCGCGTTCGACCAACCGCTTTTCCCGCGCCTGGGCCACGGCCAGCCGTTCGGCCTCGCGCGCTTTTACGGCGGGGTCATCGGGACCTGGACGGGATTTGAATTTTTCGAGCAGCGCTTTCTTGGCTTCGATGACCGCGGACTGGCGGTCCTGAAAACTTTCACCCTTGAAGACAGGCATTTCTTTCCTTTGGACGATGGTGGACGCGCCGTCTCTGCCAGAGGCGTGGCCCAAATTCAACCTTTATCCGCGCGGCAAATGCGCGCGCGGCCAACGACCGCGCCGGTTGCCGCCCGATGGATGCCGCAACTTTGAAAAGCGCGCCCGAATTGCTATGCACCGGCGAGCGGATAGCGGCGTTCGGGTTTTGCCGGCTGTCCCAGGGGAATCAATCCATGGCAGAGCAGACAAAAGCCGACCTGGAAGCGCCAAACGAGGCGGGTCGCGATTTTATCCGCGAAATCGTCGCCGGCGACAAGGCCTCGGGAAGACACCCGGCCATTGTGACCCGGTTCCCGCCGGAACCCAACGGCTACCTCCATATCGGCCATGCAAAATCCATATGCCTGAACTTCGGCGTCGCCGAGGAATTCGGCGGGCGCTGCCATTTGCGGTTCGACGACACCAATCCCGCCAGGGAAGCGCAGGAATATATCGATTCCATCAAGGCGGATGTGCGCTGGCTGGGATTTTCCTGGGGCGAGCACCTGCATCACGCCTCCGATTACTTCGAGCAGATTTACGCCTGGGCGGAACACCTCGTCGTCAACGGCAAGGCTTACGTGGACGACCAGTCCCCGGACGACATGCGCGCGGCGCGCGGCACCCTGAAGGAGGGCGGCAGGAACTCTCCCTTCCGCGGCCGCCCGGTCGCGGAAAATCTCGACCTGTTCCGCCGCATGCGCGCGGGCGAATTCCCGCCCGGCGCGCGCGTCCTGCGGGCGAAGATCGACATGGGTTCCGGCAACATCAATCTGCGCGATCCCGCGCTCTACCGGATCATCGACGCTGCGCATCCACGCACCGGCGACAAATGGAAGATTTACCCGAGCTACGATTTCGCCCACGGCCAATCGGACGCGATCGAGGGGATCACCCATTCGATTTGTACGCTGGAATTCGAGGATCACCGTCCCCTGTACGAATGGTTCCTCGACAATCTGCCCGTGCCGGCGCGGCCGCGCCAGTATGAATTCGCGCGGCTCAATCTCACATACACATTGTTGTCGAAGCGCGTTTTGACGGAGCTGGTGCGCGCGCGGCTTGTGACCGGTTGGGACGACCCCCGCATGCCCACGCTCGCGGGGCTGCGCCGCCGCGGCGTGCCGCCCGAGGCGCTGCGGGAATTCTGCAAGCGGATCGGCGTGGCAAAGGCGAACAGCCTGGTCGACTACGCGATGCTGGATTTCTCCATCCGCGAGTTCCTCAACAAAAGCGCGG
>JANYDZ010000082.1 GCA_025363375.1 Hyphomicrobiales bacterium | reverse complement strand
TCGACATCGGCGTCGAAGGCGGGCGCTCGGCCGTCGATATTCCCGTCGTTGGTCCGCTGCACGCGGCGCTGCACGTGGCGGCCCAGGTCGGCGAGCATTTCGGCGTTGTCTGCTATCATCCCTCGGCCATGCCGCGTCACCGCGCCCAATGCGTCGCCTACGGCATGGAGAATTTTATCGCGGGCAGGCGTTCCAGCGGCGTCTATCTCCAACATATAGCGGACAATAGAAGCAAAATGATCGAGTCTTTTCTCATGGCCGCGCGCGCGCTCATCGATGAAGACGGCGCCGACGTGATCATTCCGCAAGGCATCACGCAATGCCCCGTGCAGATGAAGCCGGACTGGCTCTCGAAAGAGCTTGGCGTGCCGGTGGTCGAGGGCATCGGCGCGCCCATCAAAATGGCGGGCTTGCTGGTGTCGCTGGGCTTGCGCCAGAGCCGCGTGCGCTGGCAAAAAGCGGGCTCGCAACCCAAATGATTTTTCCGCGCGGCGTGGCGGCCCTGACGGCGGCGTGCGCGGCCTTCGCCGCGCCGTCGCGCGCCCAGGACGCCGGCGGCCTCGCCGGCAAAACCATCACCTTCGTCATTGGGTTCGAGCCTGGCGGGCCTTACGATCTCTACGGCAGATTGCTCGCCCGCGCGCTCGCCGCGCATCTACCCGGCCGGCCTAAAATCGTCGCGCAGAACATGCCCGGCGCCGGCGGCCTCGTCGCGGCGAACTATCTCTATAATGTAGCGCCGCGCGATGGAACGCAGATCGGCGTGATTTCGCAGACGGCCGGCATAGGTCAGGCGCTGGACACGCAGGGCGTGAAATACGACGTCCGGAAATTCGCGTGGATCGGCCGCGTCTCCTCGAACGCGCAGATCATGCATTCGTGGCATTCGTCCGCGGTGAAAAACATGGACGACGCGCGGCGGATCGAAACAATTGTCGCGGGCACCGGGCCAACCTCCTCGTCCGTCGTGTTTCCGCGCATTCTGAACGATCTCATCGCAACCCGGTTCAAGGTTGTGCCGGGCTATCAGGGCGTCACGTCGGCGACCCTCGCGATGGAGCGCCGCGAAGTCGACGCCGTCGTGCGCCCGTGGGCGGACATCAAATCAAAGAACATGGATTGGGTGCTTGAAAAGCGCGTCAATCTTCTGGTGCAGTTCGCGTTGCGCCGCCACGCGGATTTGCCGGACATACCCGCCGTCGTCGATCTCGGCCGCGACGCCGATCAGCGGGCGCTGCTCGCGCTATTCGCGAGCGGCAACGACGTGGGCAACGCCGTCGTCGCGCCGCCGGGGCTGGACGCGGCGACGACGCGGGCGCTGCGCGAAGGCTTTTCCGCCGCGATGAAAGACGCGGCGTTGATCGACGAAGCGGGCAAGGCCCGCATGGAAATCGACGCCATGGACGGGGAGGGGCTGCAACAACTCAATGAATCGGTTTTTGACGTGTCGCCGGCAATCGTCGAAAGGGCAAAAGCCTATAACAACCAGCCCTGACTCCCCAGCCCTGACTCCAATGCAATCACATTTGAAATTGGCCGCGGCCGCTCTGTCCTGTATTGAAGGACGTCCAGAGGAGACCATCATGAGCCGCATCGAAGACATCGCCCCCGAAAACATGACACAGGCGCAGAAGACGGTTTTCGAACAGCTTGTCGCCGGGCGCGGGAAAATTCTGGCGCCCTACCGCGTGTGGATTCACTCGCCCGAGGTCGCCGCGCGCATGGAATCCATCGGCACCTATCTCAACAAACGCTCCACCCTGTCGACCCGCGAAGTGGAAATAGCCATTCTCGTCATCGCCCGCCACTGGCAATCGCCTTACGTCATCGACGCCCACATCCGCGCGGGCATGGAGGCTGGACTGACGCGCGAGGCGCTCGACGCGATCATGGCTGGGGGCGACCCGAAACTGGAAGACGCTCATGAGCGCGCCGTCCACGCCTTCTCGGCGGAAATCGTCGGAGGTTCGAAATTGTCCGACGCGCGTTTCGCCGAACTCGCGCAGGCGTTGCGGCGCGATTCGCTCGCCGAATTGCTGGTGTTGCTCGGCTATTACAGCTCCGTCGCGCTGGCGATGAAAGTCCACGACATGCCCATACCCGGCGCGACGGCGTAACACGGCGTTGTAAACGCTTGCCGCGCGGGCTTCCGCCGGACTACGATTGCGGAGCGCCCGGCGACGGACCGGGGCGGCGGGAGGATGAATGTCGGGGAAAAGCCGCGCCGGTTTCAATTCGTCGCTGCGCGCGCTGGCGATATTTATCGCGGCTCTGGTTGCGGGCCTTTCGCGCGGACAAGCCGAGAAACTCAATGAACGCCTGACTCCGGACGTCATGTCCGTCGTCTTTCCCGGCGCGACGAAAATTGGCCCCGAAAGCGGCTCGCCGCCGGCCGCGCCCGTTTACGTCGGCAACGACATCGTTGGCTATGTGTTCTCCACCCTCGATATCCTCGCCGCGCCCGGTTATTCGAGCGTGCCTTTCGACGTCATTGCCGGCGTCGCCATTGACGGGCGCGTCGCCGGCGCGAAGGTGATCTATCACCGCGAGCCCTACATCATGGGCGACCGGGTGCGCGCGCCGTTGCTCGACACGTTCTTGCAGCGCCACGAAGGCAAGCTCGCCATCGGCCCCAACACGGGCTTGCAACCGCCCGATTTCGTCGCCGGCGCCACTGTGAGCGCGCGCGCCATGCGCGCCGCGATTTTTGACGCGGGCCGCCTTGTGCTGCGCGCGCGCGTGTCGCGCCCCGAGGTGAAGGTTCCCACGCTCGATGTTGAGGGCTACCGGGTCATGACGTGGGAGCAGATTCTCGCGCAGGGCTCCATCTTGCAAAGGCGCGTGCTGTCGCGCGACGTCACGGACATGCTCGGCAAGGCCGGCGCCGCCAACGGCCGTGTGGATGTGACGCCTGTTGTCGCGAACGAAACCTACATCGAATTCGCGACGGGCCTGTTCACGCCGGCGATGATAGGCCGCAATTTGTTGGGCGGGCGTTCCTACGATGATTACATGCAGAGCATGGGGCGCAATGGACCCGTCATCGTCGTGGCTTCGCGCGGCCCCTACGATTTTCTTGGATACGAACGCTACAAGGCCGCGACGGGCAACAAGTTCGATCGCATCCGGCTTGTGCAGGAAGGCCGCGTCGCTGAATTCACCAACGCGGAATATCAACGTCTCGGCACAGGCGGACCCAGCGGCGGCATCCGCGCTTTCGATCATGCGGCGTTGTTCAACATTCCGCGCGGCTTTGCCTTCGATCCCCTGAAGGCGTGGCGCGTCGATGTGCTCATTCACGCGGATACGCCCGACGGCAGGAAGACCATCGCCTTGCCGCTTGAATATACATTGCCCGCCGCGCATGTGCTGACGCCGCCGGTCGAGCCCGTGCCCGCGTGGGTCGAGGCGTGGCGCGATCAGCGCGGCCAGGCGATGGTGCTTGGCGCGGCGCTTGCGGCGCTGACCCTCATCCTTGCGTTTCAGGCGCGCTTGTCGCGCGCGCGCGCCGCGCACCGCTGGGTGCGCAACGGCTTTCTCGCGTTCACGCTCGTATGGATTGGCTGGATCGCGGGCGCGCAACTATCCATCGTCAACATATTCAACTACATGCTCGCGCCGTTTCAGCGCTTCGACATCGGCTTTTATCTCGCCGAACCCCTGATGGTGATGATCGCGCTTTACACGCTTGCGTCGCTTTTGGTCCTTGGACGCGGCGTATTTTGCGGCTGGCTCTGTCCCTTCGGCGCGTTGCAAGAATTGCTCGCGCAGGCGGCGCGCGCGCTGAAACTGCCGCAATGGAACCCCGCGCAAAAATGGCAGGAAAAGCTCTGGCTGGGCAAATATCTTTCCGCGGCCGTCGTGCTCGGCCTCGCCGTCTTTTCGCTCGACATGGCGGTGACGGCGTCGGAAGTGGAACCCTTCAAGACCGCGATCACCTCGCATTTCACGCGCGGCTGGCCCTATCTGCTTTACGCCGGAATCATTGTCTTCATCGGTCTCTTCACCGAGCGCGCCTATTGCCGGTTTTTATGCCCGCTGGGCGGCGTGCTCGCGGCGCTTGATAAATTGCATCTGCTCGACATGCTGAAGCGCCGGCCCGAATGCGGCAACCCGTGCAAACTCTGCGAGGTCTCGTGCCCCGTGAAAGCCATCGCTCCCTCCGGAAAAATCAAAATGGCCGAATGTTTCCAGTGCCTCGATTGTCAGGTGGAATATTACGACGACCACCGCTGCCCTCCGTTGACGCAGGCGCGCAAGGTTGCGGCGCGGGCGGAAATCGGGAGCGCGGCGCCATGATTGCGCACACGCGCCGCCGCGCGATCAAAATCATGGCCGGCGGCGCGGGCCTCGTCGCGCTCGGCGCCGGCGTGCGCGCGTTGGCGCCTGCGCCGCGCTTTCACCGCTGGCAGGGCGAAGTTCTCGGCGCCGTCGCGGAAATCGCGCTGTGGCATGGCGACGAGAACGTCGCGCGCGGCGCTCTGCGAAAGATCGAGAGCGAGCTCGCGCGCTACCGGCGCATCTTCAGCTTGTCCGACGAATCAAGCGAAATCGCGCGGCTCAACCGCGACGGCGCGATCAGCGGCGCCTCGTTGGAGTTTCTGTCGCTCGTCGTCGAGAGCCAAAAGCTCGGCGCGCTCAGCGACGGCGCTTTCGATGTCAGCGTGCAGCCGGTGTGGCGCGTTTACGAGGCGCATTTCTGGTCGAAGGCGGACGTGGCGCCGGACATTGCCGCGCGGGCGCTCGAAACCGCGCGGGCGCTTGTCGATTATCGCGCCGTTGACGTCAGCGGCAGGCGCGTTTCCTTTGCGCGAAAAAATATGGCGATCACGCTCAACGGCATCGCGCAGGGCTTTGTCACCGACCAGATCGCCGGCTTGTTGCGCAATGAAGGTTTTGACTCGGCTTTCGTCGATCTGGGCGAAATGCGCGCGCTGGGCGCCCATCCCGAAGGGCGGCCCTGGCGCGTCGACTTGAAAGATCCGCGGCGGCGCGG
>JANYDZ010000042.1 GCA_025363375.1 Hyphomicrobiales bacterium | reverse complement strand
TCGTCGTAGCCGGTGAACAGCCCGTCCTTGTAGGCGAAGCCCTCCTTCACGATGAAGGCGGCGGACGTGAAGTTCTTCGTGTATTCCCACTGCACCTTGTCGTTGGCGATGCAATAATGAATCACGCCGAGCAGGAACGCGATATCGGTGCCCTGGCGGATGGGAGCGTAGACATCCGCGACGGACGCCGAGCGCGTGTAGCGCGGATCGACGACGATAAGCTTCGCGCCGCGGTTGGCTTTCGCCTCCGTGACCCATTTAAAGCCGCAGGGATGCGCTTCAGCGGCGTTGCCGCCCATGATGACGACGAGATCCGTGTTGCGGATGTCCGTCCAGGAATTCGTCATTGCGCCGCGGCCAAACGTCGGACCCAAACTGGATACCGTCGGGCCGTGTCAAACACGCGCCTGGTTATCGAACACCAACATGCCGGAGGAGCGGACAACCTTGTAGGTCATCCACGCCGTCTCGTTCGTCGTCGCCGACGCCGCCAGGAAGCCGGTCGTGATCCAGCGGTTGACCGTCGCGCCATCGCGGTTCTTGGCGATGAAGTTCGCGTCCCGGTCCGCCTTCATCAGCGCGGCGATGCGGTCGAGCGCCGCGTCCCAGCCGAGGCGCTCCCACTTGTCGGACCCCGGCTTGCGCACCATCGGATATTTCGTGCGCGTCTCGGAATTGACGGTGTCGAGCAAGGCCGCGCCCTTCGGGCAAAGGGTGCCG
This sequence comes from Hyphomicrobiales bacterium, assembly GCA_025363375.1. Classification (GTDB taxonomy): domain Bacteria; phylum Pseudomonadota; class Alphaproteobacteria; order Rhizobiales; family Beijerinckiaceae; genus Terripilifer. The sequence goes on along the minus strand of JANYDZ010000042.1, from coordinate 1,871 downwards.
CGATTGGTGGGGTGATCGGGGTCGCCTTCAATATGGAAGATCTTGCCCTTTTTGCCGGTCGCCTTGTCGGCGCCTTTTGAATAGATAATAATTCCGCAAGCCACGGAACAATATGTGCAGGTGTTGCGGGTCTCGGTCGTGCCCGTCAGCTTGAAGTCGCGGATCGCGGCGGCAAGCGCCTGTTCCGTTTCGCCAAAGCCAAAGGCCCCGATCGCTGTTCCAGCAATCCCTGCGCCTGCGGTTCCAAGGAACCGCCGTCGCGAGATCTCTCTCAGCATGGGTGTTTCGCTCCATTTCGCGCCGCGTAACGCAATAGAAAACGCGGCAAAATAAGGCTAATCAGGCGGGCCGTCTTCCGTCAAACGATTGGGCATGAGTCCATAGTTGTAGAGACGAAGCTGCGCGGAGGCCTCGTTTGCGTGCTTTGGGGATGTTTTTTAGAACTACATTTGCTTAAAAACGAAAATGCCAAAAAATTAGGCATTTAATCGAACCATGAGGCGCTTGTTTGATCGTTAGGGTATTTTCATCCTTAAATTGCCAAGCTTCCAGGATATTTCGACCTATGAATGATTGTCTTTTTCTGGATAGATAGAAAAATAACGATTCAAACGGTTGCAAATCCTGTGTTTGACTGCCGCAAGAGCCGGGTCAGAAAGGCGGCGTCGAAGGGTTTGATGGACATGCGTCAATATGTCGCATGAATCGCTGGTGCGCGGTCGATTTTGAATCTATTGCGCGGTTCTGCAAAGCCTGATTATCGCGGTAGACCATACGCCGCGCGCCCGGGAGCCCACATGCTCGACCTCTCCGGCCTGAACTGCCCCGAAGTTGTTCTGCGCCTGCGCGAACACGCGACGACCTTGCCCGGCGGTGCCCGCCTTGAGGTCGTCAGCACTGACCCGCTCAGCCGGATCGACATTCCTCTCTACGCCCGCAAGGCCGGCCACGCGTTGGAGAGCGAGCGTGGGGAAGCGGGGAAATTCCATTTTGTGTTGCGGCTCAATCCGGGTTCACCCCGATAGTTCCATCCGCGCGCAACGCCTCAATCGCCGCCGCGTCATAGCCCAGCCCGACCAGAATTTTCCGCGTATGCGCGCCCAGCGCCGGCGGGCCCGCGCGGGGACGCAAACGTTCGCCGTTCAGCGTCAACGGCAACAGCGGCGTCGATGTTTCGACAGCGCGTCCCGCGCCGCTGGCGTCGGCGGGGATGGACAGCGGCGCGAGTCCGCCCGTCGCCAGCAAATGCGGATCGTCGAACAAATCCTCCGGCCGCGTGATCGGCGCGCAGGGCAGGCCGTGCCGCTCGAACACAGCCGCAATTTCGCCCGCCCTCATAAGTCCAAGCTTCTCCCGCAGCATCGGCATTAGCCAGCCGCGCTCACGCACGCGCGCATTGTTGTCCGCGAGCCGCGCGTCGCCGAGCAAATCCGCAAAGCCGAACGCGCGGCAGAAAATGTCCCATTGCGTGTCCGTAACGACCGCCAGAAAAATCTGCTCGCCGTCCTTTGCCGCAAACACGTCGTAAACCGCCCATGCCGAAATCCGCCCCGGCATAGGCGCGGCGGGCTTTCCCGTCACCGCGAATTGCAGCATGTGTTGCGCCACCAGAAACACGTTGTTCTCGAACAGCGCCGTCCGCACCTCGCCGCCGACGCCTGTCCCGCTGCCCGCGCGGTCGCGCGCCAGCAGCGCCGCGAGCGCGCCAATGACGCCGAACATGCCGCCCATGATGTCGTTGACGCTGGCGCCGGCGCGCAAGGGGCGCCCCTCGGGCCCAGTCATGTAGGCAAGCCCCCCCATCATCTGCACCACTTCATCGAGCGCTGTGCGGTGTTCGTAGGGGCCTCTCGGCGTCGAGCGCGCTGGTG
>JANYDZ010000403.1 GCA_025363375.1 Hyphomicrobiales bacterium | reverse complement strand
GGCCAGCCGGGGCCCGGCTTCATCGAGTCGGGTTGGCTCAACCGCGCGCTGGACGCCCTGCCGAAAGGCGAAAAAATCAAGCCGAAAGGGGGCCTCGGGGTCGGCGCGATCATGCCGCTGATCATGCGCGGCGGCGCCAGGGTCGCCGGCTGGGCGCCGACGCAATTGCAGCCGGCGGGCGACGATCTGGCGATGCGCGCGCTCGATCTCTACCGACACGCCGATCCCGCCCTGGCCGAAGCGCTCGCCTCCGGCCTCGATCTGGAAAAGATAGCGGCGCGGGAAAGACCGGAACAGCAGGCGGGCGGCGGCGAATTCGCTTTCATGCGCCGCGTCGCCGAAGGGGCGGCCCGCCTCGTCGCCGCCGACGACGGCCCGCGCATCGCCGCGCTCGCCTTCGACGGCTGGGACACCCACGCCAACGAGGGGGGAGCGACAGGCCGCCTCGCCAACCTGCTCGGCGGCCTCGACGGCGCGTTGGAAGCTTTCGAAAAAACTCTCGGCGACAAGTGGAAAGACACCGTTATCGTCGCCATCACCGAATTTGGCCGCACCGCGCGGATCAACGGCACGACCGGCACCGACCACGGCACCGGCACGGTGGCGTTTCTTGCGGGCGGCGCGGTGAAGGGCGGCCGCGTCGTCTCCGATTGGCCGGGACTGAAGGCCGAACAATTGTACCAGAACCGCGATCTCAAACCCACGACGGATCTGCGCGCCGTCCTGAAAGGCGTGCTCGCCGATCATCTGGGCGTGTCGGCGAACGTGCTGGGCCAGCGCGTATTCCCCGACTCGCCGGGCGTCGCGCCGATGAAAGGGCTGATCGGATGAGGCGCAAAGTCAGGCGGAGCGGACAAGATTGAGAATCGAACAGCGGCAAATTGCCTTGATACTCGTCGCGGGACAACGAGCGGCGAGGAGCGCGTCGACTCCATGCCTTTCGACAACCGCAATTCGTTGACGGATCAGGTCAGCGGAAATTCTTGCAACGGAAATTCTTGCAAGTCCCGCAAAAAGCGGTTGCGGGACGGCGCTCGGATGAATTGCGCGGCGTGACCGCGCGCCGCCAGCGCAGGTTGGACGAAACTACCCAGGCGCGGCGCGCCACTTCGGCATCACCTCGCGCGCGAACAGCCGCATCGATTTTTGCGCTTCATCAAATGGCAGTTCGCCGAAATTGATCTGGATCGACGCATGTTCGAAAGCGCCGATGCGCTCGACGAGGCGCTCGATAATGAGGTTGATCTCATCGGGCGAGCCGACCCAGGCGCCGCCCGACTCGATCTGCGAGGGCATCGTCGCGGCGGCGACTTGTTTCATGGCTTCGGGATAAAGCGCGTAGGCGCTGCTCGTGCGGCCCTCCGTCCAGTCCTTCGTCGCGCCGGCGATGGCGGCGAAATAGTCTTCGATGGGCTTTTGCGCGATCTTTCTGGCGATCGCGCCATCTTCATGGCAGAACATGTGAAAGGCGATCATGACTTCGCCGTCGCCGGGATGGCCGGCTTTGCGCCACGCGCCGCGGTAAACGTCGATCAATTCGCGCATGCGCGAGCCGCCGAGCGGAATCGCCATGAGCGCGTGGCCGTTGCGTCCGGCGAATTCGAATGTCTCGGGCGTCAACGTCGCGGCGATGTAGAATTTCGGGCGCGGCTTTTGCGTGGGACGGGGCAGGGACGTGGTGTTCTCGATGACGTGAAACCTGCCGGCGTGGCTGACATTCTCGCGCGTCAACAACATTTCAATCTGCTCGAGCCCTTCCAGAAAACGCGCGTAGGATTCATCCAGCGGCACGCGAAAACGGCGAAACTCGTGCGGCAGGAAGGCGCGCGCGATTCCCACGTCCAGGCGCCCGCCGGAAATACCGTCGAGCATGCCGATCTCGCCCGCCATTTTCAGGGGGTGGTTGAACACGGGCAGAACCGCCCCGGTGACGAGCCGGATGGACTTTGTGCGCGCGGCGAGAGCGGCGAGAAAGACGATGGGATTGGGACTGTAACCGCCGTAAAAGGTGAAATAATGCTCGACCATGCGCGCGTGCGTGTAGCCGAGTTCTTCGGCCTCCTCGCCGACCTCGAGGCATTCGCGAAAATAGGTTTGCGCGTCTTTTGTTTCGGGCGCGACGCAGGGAAAGAATTGTACTCCAAATTGCATTGTTCGCTCCGGGCGGAACCGTCTCCGGGGCATGTTGGCTCCTGTTTGACGGCGCGACTTATTGGGGTCAGTTTTGGCGGCAATGTCAAATGCGGAGCGCGGCGCTGCGATGTATGAAGATGGAATTGAGCGCGACGGATTAAGGCCGGGAGATGTGGTTGTCGTCACCGGAGGCGGCGGCGGATTTGGGCGCGCCTTTGCGAAACGTTTCGCGCGCGCCGGCGCGAAGATCGCGGTGTGGGAGCGCGACGCCGAGAGCGGCGCCGAAACCGCGCGGCAAGTCGAGGCGCTTGGCGGGCAGGCGCAATTCTTCCGCGTCGACATCTCGCAAGCCGCGGAGATCGCGGAAGCCGCGACAGCCACGCTCGCGCGGTTTGGAGCGCCCTATTGCGTCATCAACAACGCCAGCGTTTTTCCGCGCGGAGAAATCCTCGATCTTACGTTGGAGGAATGGGAAACGACGTTCCGGGTGAACGTCACAGGCGCGTTTCTGGTGGCGAAGGCGCTGGGGCCCGCTATGATCGAAAGAAAGCGCGGCGTGATCGTCAACATCGCGTCGGGACGCGCGCTGGAGGGCGCGCCGAAAGGCGGCAATTACGGCGCCTCGAAAGCGGCGCTGCATAATTTCACGAAAACGCTGGCGCTTGAATGGGCGAAACACCGCATCAGGGTCAACACAATCATTCCCGGACAGGCGCTGACGGCGATGCCGCTTGCGGCGACGCCTGAGGATGTCATGCATGCGAAGGCGGCGGCGGAAGTGCCGCTCGGGCGCGTTGGCTACCCCGAGGACATGGCGGGGCTGGCGTTTTTTCTGGCGAGCGGCGATGCCGCCTTCATGACGGGGCAGGGCGTGGCGATGAACGGCGGCGCGGTGCTGACGCCCTGAAACCGGCTTCCGAAACCCGCGCGTGCGAGGATGGCTGCAATGCGCGCGATACATGCTACACATCACCTGGAATTTGCATGAGAGGGAACGCCGCCATGTCGCAATCATCTTTTGCCAGAAGCCTGCTGGCCGGCGCTTTTGTCGCGTGCCTGGCCATGGATGGCGCGCAAGCGCAGCCGGCGGCGCAAGACGTTCCGCCCGTCAACAGCGGCGCCAACCCCTATCGCGTTATCCGCGATTGGGGGCAATTTACAATGGAAGGCCGGCAATGGGGCGGGTCCAATGGCGTGGCTATCGACAAGGACGGCAAATCCGTGTGGGCGACCGACCGTTGCTCGGCGGGCATCGCGCCAGGCTGCCTTGGCGCCAAGGCGAACCCGGTTCACCTGTTCGATGAATCCGGCAAGGAGATACGGAGCTTTGGCGCGGGCATGTTTGTTTGGCCTCACAGCGTCCATGTCGATCGCGACGGCAATGTATGGGTGACGGACTCGCGCGCGGCGAGCGCGGAAGAGCTCAAGAAGTATCCGGACGAAGGAGCAAAGGGCAGCGCCGTGGTCAAGTTTTCGCCCGATGGAAAAGTGCTTATGATTCTCGGCAAGCCGGGCGTGCGGGGAAATCCGCCGGAGGCGCTCACCGATCCCAACGACGTTCTCACCGATCCCGCCAATGGCGACATCTACATTGCCGAGAGCCACACCAACGTCGAGGATCCGAATCTGGTAGGGCGCATCTCCGTGTTCGACAAGGATGGAAAATTTCTCCGGGTCATTGGAAAGGCCGGAACGGGCCCGGGTGAATTCCGCACGCCGCATGCGATCAGGTTCGATTCGCAAGGACGGCTGATCGTCGCCGATCGTCACAACCACCGCGTGCAGATCCTGACCAAGGAAGGCCGGTACATCGGCGAGTACAAGGAATTCAGCCGCGTCAGCGGGATAGCGATCGATCCGAACGACAATCTTTACGCCGCCGATTCCGAATCCGAACCGATACGCCATCCCGGTTGGCTCAAGGGCATTCGCATCGGCAGTCTGAAGGACGGCAAGGTGACAATCTTCATTCCGCCGCACAAGACCAATGCGCCCGAGGGCGGCATGGGCGAGGGCATCGCCATTGACGCGAAGGGCAATATCTTCACGGCGGAAGCCACGGTTCGCGGCGTAACAAAATATGTGAAGGACTAGGTACAGGCGCGGCTCGCGGCAAAAGCCATGCACGGGCCGGGCCGGGACGGAGTCGCAACAAGCGAATCGCCGGACCGCGCAGGATCACGCCGGAGAATTTTACGATGCGCACAAATCGTAGTTTGTTGCTCGCAGCTCTTGCCGCGCCGGCTATGTTCGCCCTGGGCCCGCCGGCAGCCTCCGCGCAGGACTGGCCGAGCAAACCGGTCATCATCGTCGTGCCTTATCCCGCCGGCGGGCCCAACGATGTGTTGGCGCGCGTCGTTGGCCGCAAACTCGGCGATGTTCTGGGGCAGCAGTTCATTGTTGAGAACCGCGTTGGCGCCGGCGGCAACATCGGGGCGAATTCCGTCGCGAAAGCCAGGCCCGATGGATATACGTTGCTGTCGACTTCGACAGGGCCGCAGGCCAACAACAAGTTTTTGTATCCAGCTCTGCCCTATGATCCCGTGAAGGATTTTGCGTCTGTCGTCCTTATCTCGAAATCGCCTATTCTGTTTACGGCGCGAAAGAACGCGCCCTTCTCAAACATGGCGGAAATGATCGCCTATGCGAAAGCCAATCCTGAAAAACTGAATATTGGCACCGCCGGCCACGGTTCGGTGGCGCATATCGCCTCCGAGTTCATGCAGAGCGCGGCCGGCATCAAAATAACCAATGTGCCTTTCGCGGGATCGACGCCGCTCATCCAGGCGCTCATGAGCGAGGATGTCGACATCGTTTCCGATCTCATCCCCAGTCACATCCCCATGTTGAGAGACAACCGCTACAAGGCGCTGCTTGTCGCTCATTTGAAGCGTTCGCCGTCTTTGCCGGATGTGCCGACCTTTGCCGAAAGCGGATTGCCGGCGTTTGAAGCGAGCGCATGGTCGGCGCTGATGGCGCCGGCGGGTACGCCGCAAGCTATCGTGTCGCGCATCAATTCGATCGTAAATGAATGGATCGGCAGCCCTGAAGGGGCAAGGCAGATTGCCACGCTTGAAATGATCGCCGTCGGCGGAAGTCCCGGTGAACTCGACGCCTTCATTGGCGCGGAAATCGCCAAATGGGGGCCTATCATTGAGAAGTCGGGGATCAAGGCGCAGCCTTGAGCGTACCCGGACGGCCCGAAGCGCTGGAGCGCCCTTGCCCGGAAGCGTCGCCTGAATTAAAATGAATGAACGTTCGTTTTTTCTTGACGCATTGCGGCATTTTTGCTAAAAGCGAATAGTCATTCATTTTGTTGCGGCGACGATGCCGCGCAATTGGCGGGACGCAAGCTCCAATCATGCCAAAACTCTCGGAAGACCAGCAAAGTCAAAGGCGTAGCCGAATTCTGGATGCGGCTGAGACCTGCTTTGCCACGTCGGGATTCCATCGCACGACCATGCAAGATATCTGCAGGGCGGCGGGAATCAGCGCAGGTGCGCTGTATCTCTACTTTAATTCCAAGGAGGCGCTGATTTCCGGCATTTCGGAGCGGGATCGTGCTGAAATCATTGGAAAATTCGCTGCGCTGGCCGAGGCGCCCGACTTTGTCGCGGGCATGCAGACGGTGATGCGCTCCTGCATCGTCGAGCAGCCGCCGCACAAGTCCCAGCTCTATCTGGCGATCGCCGCCGAGGCGGCCTATAATCCGGCCGTGGCGAAAGCATTGGCTGAATGCGATGGCGCGATTCGCGGATCGCTTGCCGGTATTTTGCGCCGCGCGGAGGCTGAAGCCCGCATCGCTCCCACGGTTCCCGTTGAGCGTATCGTCGCGGTCATGAGCGTGATTGCCGACGGTATGTTCTGGCGGCGGGCAGTCGATCAGAGTTTTGATCTGGCGTCGGTCGCGGCCGATTTGCTTGAGCTTGTCAGTTCGATGGTCGGCATGCGCGAACCCAATTCCTCCCAACTGATTCAGGCCGCCCAATGATAATGCCCGCTCCTTTCAAGCCGCTTCGCCTTGCCATGATTGTCTGGTTCGGCATGGTTGCGACCGCGCCGCTTGCGGTCGCCGCCGACACGTCCGCCGAAGTCAAAAAGCCGCCGGCGCCGGTCGTCACCGTGGCGACCGCGCGCAAGGGCGATGTCGTGGAGACCGTGCAGGTCACCGGCACTCTGGTTGCGCGCGAAGAGATTCTTGTCGGTCCGGAAATCGAGGGCGTTCGCATTCTCGAACTACTGGTGGACGAGGGCGACACGGTCGCAAAGGGGCAGGTGCTGGCCCGGCTTTCAAGCGAAACGCTTGTCGTTCAGTTGGCCCAATCGGCCGCGCAAATCACGCGGGCGGAGGCTTCCATAGAACAGGCGCGCAGCAGCATTGCGTTGGCGGAGGCGTCCATCGCGCAGAGCGAGCCGGCGCTGACGCGGGCGCGTGCGCTGCTGCGTACAGGCGCTGGCGCGGAAGCCGTCGTCGAGCAGCGCGCCTCCGAGCATAATTCCAACCTCGCGCGTCTCAGTTCCGCGAAGCGCGGGCTTGCGGTTTCGCAGGCCGACAAGGTCAATCTTGAGGCTCAACGCGAAGAAATCGGCCTGCGCCTGGCGCGCACGGAAGTGAAAGCGCCTGCGGCGGGACTTGTGTCGCGCCGCTCGGCGCGCGTGGGCGGCGTCGCCTCCATGGCGGCGGAGCCGATGTTTCGCATTATCGCGGCGGGCGACGTGGAACTCGAGGCGGAGGTCCCGGATTTTCGTTTGCAGGCCATTCGCGCCGGTCAGCCCGCAATCGTTCTCGGACAAGGCGACCAGCAATTGAAGGGCGTCGTGCGCATGGTGTCCGCTGAAATCGACAAGGTCTCGCGCATGGGCAAGGTGCGGGTCGCGACCGGGCCCGACGCGGGATTGAAGATCGGCGCTTTCGCGCGCGGCGATATTCAAACGCAAAGGCGCAATTCGATCGCAATTCCGGCCAGCGCGGTGCTTTACGACGTGGAGGGCTCCTTCGTTCAGGCCGTGCAGGACGCAAAGGTTGCGACGAAGCGCATCAAGGTTGGCCTGGTTGCGTCGGGACTTGCGGAAATCATTTCGGGCCTGATCGAGGGCGACGTC
>JANYDZ010000402.1 GCA_025363375.1 Hyphomicrobiales bacterium | reverse complement strand
GCTGACCTTCATAGCGAACGGCAAAGATTTAGCTCGATCTGAAAAATTCCCGCCTTGAATTGCAAAAAAATATTGCCACACGCTAAGGTTGTGTTATCTTTTTTGTTTGGTGAGTCCCGCCAGGCGGTTCAAAAAAGGGGGTTGAAAAGTGACTATTGCGAGGATGCTGAAGCGCGCCACAGGCGCGCGCGCAAAATTCGAGACCCAAACGAGCCAATCGAACGAAACAAGTTCGGATTTACGCAAGCAACGACTTGAAAGCGACGCGGAGATTGCCAGCTACATCGCTCAAATGACGGCTGAAATGGCAAGTATCGCCGGAGCCGCGCGTCTGGATTTGCTTGTCTACTTTCTCTCTCTTGCGCAAATGGAGGCTGAAACGATTACCCGTCGACCCATTATGGAATCATTGGCATAATGTTCGATCGTTTGGCCCGCGGCGAGCATTCCGCGATGCGCGGCGCATCCGCGTTCCAGCGAACCACGCGAGCGCAAATTGCCTGGTTCGGCGCGCGGACCAACTAACGCGTCGTCAGGGACACCAGATTGCCGCCATGCCGCTCGAGCTTTCCGTCAAGCTCGATTTCCAGCAGCGCAATGCGCACATCCGCAACGCCGACGCCGGCGGCGCGCACGAGGTCGTCCACAGGCACCGGCGAAGGCCCGAGCAAGGCTTCAATCCGCTTGCGCGCGTCCCCGCGTGCGGGCGCCGGGGCCGGGGCGACAGCGAAGGGCGCGTCGAACAGATCCTTGCTGGCGGGCTCATCGAGTTCGTGGCCCGGCTCGGTCGTCGGCGTCGAGGCGGCGTAATCGTGATCGAGTTCGTCCCAAAGCGGCTCGGTCGGCTCGGGTGATCCATCGTCGCGAAACAACGCTCCGGCCGAAAGGTCCCGCCCCACCATCGGCTCCAGAATCGACAGAATATCCTGGGAGCGCGCGCAGATCGTCGCGCCCTGACGTATCAGGTCGTTGGCGCCCTCCGCGCGCGGATCCAGCGGCGATCCCGGCACGGCAAAAACCTCCCGGCCCTGTTCGATGGCGAAACGCGCGGTGATGAGCGATCCGGACTTGCGCGCCGCCTCCACCACCACGGTGCCGAGCGCCAGCCCCGACACCAACCTGTTGCGGCGCGGAAAGTCCCGTCCGCGCGGCTCCCAGCCCATTGGCATTTCGGAAATCAGCGCGCCCCGCACGACGATTTCCCCGGCAAGCTCGATATGTTCGTTGGGATAGACCTTGTCGAGCCCGCCCGCGAGCACGGCAATCGTTCCCGTGCCGACACTGGAGCGGTGCGCCCGCGCGTCGATTCCCCGCGCCAGGCCCGAAACAATCACAAATCCTGAGGCGGCGAGATCGCGCACCAGCCGTTCAGTGATGGCGAGCCCCGCAGCCGAGGCGTTGCGCGATCCGACAAACGAAACCATGGGACGGCGCAGCGCCGACAAATCGCCGCGCACCGCGATGAGGGGCGGTGGCGCGTGGATGGCGCGCAGGGTCGCGGGATAATCCGGCTCGCCCAGGGCGACGAGGAGCCCGCCGACGCGGTCAAGCGCCTCCATCTCGCGTTGGGCTTCGTCAAGCGTTGCGATGCGAATCGGCTTGCCGCGCTGCGCCGCCAGACGCGGCAGCGCTTCCAGCGCCGCGCCGGCGCCCTGATATTTGTTGATCAACGCCCGAAACGTCTGTGGTCCAATACTTTCGCTGCGGATGAGCCGCAGCCAGTCCAGGCGTTGCGCCGCGTTGAGACGCACGCCCAGAACGGACTCGGGCCGCGCGTCGCTCATGCCTTGTTTCCGATCTTGCTTTCCGTTCCCGCGACGAGGCGTGAAATGTTTTCACCGTGCTTGTAGATCAGCAACAGGGCGAGCCCCGACAACAGAAGAGCTTCGTCGACGTGGCCCGCATAAAAAACCGCAAGCGGCGACAGCGCCGCCGCCAAGATCGCCGACAGCGAAGAATAGCGGGTCAAATAAGCGGACGCGAGCCAGACAAGCGCAAAGAACAAAGCCGCTGGCCAATAGAGGCCCAGCAGACAACCCAGGAACGTCGCCACGCCCTTGCCGCCCCTAAAATTCAGCCAGACCGGATAAAGGTGGCCGAGAAAGGCGCCCAGCGCGGCGGCGATTCCAGCATAAGGTCCCCAATACAGCGCAACGAGAATGGCGATTGTTCCCTTGAGGCCGTCGAGAAGCAGCGTCCCCGCCGCCAGATCCTTGCGTCCGGTGCGCAGCACATTTGTCGCGCCGATATTGCCTGAGCCGATCGTGCGCAAATCCGGTCCGCCGGCGATTTTCGTCAGCACAAGCCCAAATGGTATCGAGCCGAGCAGATAGCCAAACACAAGTGCGGCAAGGCTTGCGAAAGACAGCAAATCGTTCCCCCGGAATGGGTCGGGCCAGGCGCGGCGCGGGCGCGCGGGGACAGACTATTCGTAGACCACTTCGCCCGCAACCACCGTCAGTTTCACCCTGCCCTGCAGGCGCGCGTCGTCGAAAGGCGTGTTCTTGCTGCGCGAATGAAGTTTCGCGGGATCGATCACATGGGGCTCGTCGGGATCGAAACGGACAACGTCGGCCGGGGCGCCTATGGCAAGCCGGCCCTGCGGCAACCGCAAAATTTCAGCCGGACGCAACGTCATGGCGCGGATCAGGCGCGGCAATGAAATTTGTTCAGCATGCACCAGACGCAAGCCAGCCGCCAGCATCGTCTCAAGGCCGACCGCGCCCGCCTCGGCTTCGCCAAACGGCAACCTTTTGGCGTCGACATCCTGGGGATTGTGATCGGAAACGATCACGTCGACAAGCCCGCTGGCCAAAGCCTCGACCAGCGCCAGGCGTTCGTCTTCATGGCGCAACGGCGGCGTCAACTTGAAGAAGGTTCTGTATTCGCCGATGTCGTTCTCGTTCAACGTGAGATGGTTGATCGAGACGCCGCACGTCACCGGCAAACCCGCCGCCTTGGCGCGCGCCATAATTTCGAGGGACTGCCGCGTGGATACCAGCGGCGCGTGATAGCGCGCGCGGACCATGTTGACGAGACGCAGGTCGCGGTCGAGCGCGATGGATTCAGCTTCCGGCGGAATGCCGCCCAGGCCGAGCCGCGACGCCAGTTCGCCCGCGTTCATGACCCCGGAGCCCGCGAGATCGGGGTCTTCGGCGAAATGTATAATGAGCGCGTCGAAATCGCGCGCGTAAGTCAGCGCGCGCCGCAGCACCTGCGAATTGTGGATGGATTTGAACCCATCGGTGAAGGCCACGGCGCCGGCCTCCTGCAACAGGCCGATCTCCGCTATCTCATGGCCGCGCAAACCCTTGGTGATCGCCGCGCTCGGAAGCACCCGCACGCGCGAAGTGTCGCGCGCGCGGCGCAGCAGAAAATCGACGACGGCGGGATCGTCGATCGGCGGACTCGTGTCGGGCATTGCGAGAATGGTCGTCACGCCCCCCGCCGCCGCCGCCGCGCTCGCCGACGCTATGGTCTCGCGGTGCTCCGCGCCGGGCTCGCCGACGAAAACGCGCATGTCGATCAGACCAGGTGAAACGCAATCGCCCTCGCAATCGACGACGCGCGTGCGCGAGCCGACGCCCGCTTTCGTCACTCTGGCGCCGATGTCGCGAATAAGCCCGCCTTCCATGAACACGCCGCCGCGCGTCTCCACCGCGGAGGCGGGATCGATGAGGCGGGCGTTGATCAAGGCCAGTGGCGGCGCAAAAGCGTCGGTCATGCGTCACCCGTTCGGCAGGTTGCGGGCCAGCGCTTCAAGCACCGCCATGCGCACGGCGACGCCCATTTCCACCTGCTCGTTGATGAGCGAGCGCGGACCATCGGCGACGGCTGAATCAATTTCGACGCCGCGGTTCATGGGCCCTGGATGCATCACGAGCGCGTCGGGCTTCGCCAGTTTCAACTTCTCCTGGTCGAGCCCGTAGAAACGCGCGTATTCGCGCAGGGACGGCACGAAGGCGCCGTTCATCCGTTCGAGTTGCAAGCGCAGCATCATCACGATGTCGCAGCCCTCGAGCCCTTTGCGCATATCGCGGAAAACCTCGACGCCCATGTTCTCGACGCCCGTCGGCAGCAGCGTCGAAGGCCCGATCACGCGCACGCGCGCGCCCAGCGCCTGCAGGCAAATCATGTTGGAGCGCGCCACGCGGGAATGCGCGACATCGCCGCAGATGGCGACGGTCAGTCCCTCGATGCGCCCCTTGCGGCGGCGAATGGTCAGCGCGTCGAGCAGGGCTTGCGTGGGATGCTCATGCGAGCCGTCCCCGGCGTTGACGACGCAGCAATCGACTTTCCTGGCGAGCAGATCGACGGCGCCGGAATGAAAATGCCTGACAATCAGAATGTCGGGCCGCATGGCGTTGAGGGTCACCGCCGTGTCGATCAGCGTCTCGCCCTTCTTCACGCTGGAATTGGCGACGGCCATGTTCATGACATCGGCGCCAAGCCGTTTGCCGGCGATCTCGAAGGAGGCTTGCGTGCGGGTCGAGGCCTCGAAGAACAGATTGATCTGCGTGCGCCCGCGCAGAAGATTGCGCTTCTTGTCCACCTGCCGCGAGACGGGAACCGCCTCCTCCGCCATGTCGAGCAGCGCGAGAATATCCTGCCGCGACAGCCCCTCGATGCCGAGGAGGTGGCGATGGGGAAACGAGGGAGGCGGATTCGGAGTGACCATCAGATTGCGTCTATAGGCCCGGGGACGCGGGGCGCGCAAGCGCTCGCGGGCAAAGTCCTCATGTCGTGAGCCTGGCGCCCCGCGTCCCCAAAAAACCGCGGCGAGGGACCTGCGCCCGGCGCCGCGGCAAAATCGCCGCCTCCTCTCAGTTGGAGAGCGTTGCCGCGATGTCGGTTTGCTTCGCCGTCGTTCCATGGCCGCCAACGATGGTCGAACCATTGATGCCGGCCTTGGTCAGCGCGGCGCCCACGGCGATGGTCGCCGGCGAGCGGCTGATCGCCCCGCGCGGCGAGATGAGGTCCGTGACCCAGACAAGGTTTGGCTGCGCCACGTGAGCGATGAGCATTCCATCGACATGGGGATTGGGAATGTTCATCAGCCTGATCTCGACCGTGTCGTCCTTGATCGTCATTGTGTCCTTGACCTCGACGATCCTGGCGGGCCTGGGCTGTTTGGCGAGCGCGTCGGGCGACACCGTGTGCGGCGCCATGAACATCGCCTCGAAGAATGGCCGCGACTGCGCGGGCATGACGACCTCGGCGCCTTCGGCCACGTAGGCGCGCGAGCCGCCGCTGTGGTCCATGTGGTGGTGCGTCATCACCAACTGCTTGATCGGTTTGCCCGGATATTTCGCCTTGGCGGCGTCGATGACCCATTTCGACTGACCCTCGTCCACGGGCGCGTCGATGATCACGATGGAATCCTTCATCGCCACGATCAAGTTGTTGGCCGAACCGCCCTGAACATGCTGCACGTTCGGCGCGAGTTCGACGAGCTTGAAGCCGCCGCTCTCGGGATAATAGACCTTGTCGCTGTCCATCAGCCGCCCGAGGAACATGCGGCGCAGCACCCATTGATAGGGCGCGTCGCTCGCCGCGGTCTTCGCCTTGGCCTTGACGTCGGCGGAGACGGCCAGAATGTTCGCCGGCAGGGGAGCGTCGAGCGCGACTTCCTTCACCGTCACGCGCTGCACTTCCCTGCCGTCGAGCCGCCAGGATTGCGTCGTGGCGCGCTTGTAGCCGCCCATGTCCTTCCAGTCGGAAAGTACGACGTCGAAGTTGACGTCGCCGTAAACGAAATCATTGTCGCGCGTGCGGACGACCGCGGGAAGTTTCGTCGAGGGATCGAGCAAAACCGTGTAGGCGACGTTGTCATATTTGATCGAGACGGCCGGCAGCGAACGTTCGCCAAGTTTCTGGTCGGGCAGCGCCGAAATGCTCGCGGGATTCAATTCCTTAGCGTACGATTTGGGGAAGATTCTGCGATGACCCCGGATTGGCGAGCGCGCGCGCCAGAAGTTGCGGCGACACGCGATTGCGCTCACGCAGGATCGTGGCGAGACGATTGCCGGACATCGGCGTCTGCGCGCCCTTTTCGTCGATCGCAACGCCCCACGCGGGCGCCGTGATTTCGCTGAATTTGATCCGCTCGACTTCGGGGTATTTCATGTCGCGGTCCCAATCGACGCGCTGCGTGCGGGTCGCGTTGTCGACATATTGAGTTTAGGCGGAATCGCCGAGGAAGCGCGTTTCGCCCGTCGCCGAGAAGGACTGGCCCGGCTCCCAATGCCTGGCTTCGCCTTTGATAATCGCTGTTTTCGCCGCGCCAAGCGCCGCGGCGCCGCCCTGCGCCTCGACAGCCTGCCTGACGAGATCGACGCCTGACTGCGCAGCGGCCGGCGCGCTCCCGATCGCAAGCGCGAACAAGGGTACAACAATGCGCAACATGTTTACCTCCCACTTCAACGACATTGTCCGGATTCATTCCGGATGGGTTGCGAAGGTAACAGGTGGGAAGGTTCCCTCAAAGCCGCCTTGCGCGGGATCGCGACGATGTGAATAGCGCCGCGCTGCCGCTCAAACACACGCGCCAACGCCAACCCGTCTTGCGCTCCTTCCCATGAAAACCTATCGTCGCCGCGACGAACAACAATATTTCCAACATCAGGGAGGCGCGCGTGCGCGAAGTGGACGACACGGGACGCGCTTGCGCTGTTTGCAATGCGTCGCGGCGCGCTTTTGTCGCAGGAACAGCCGCCGCCATGTTGTCGGGCCCGGCGCGGGCCGACGAAGCTTCGGAACGGCCCAAGACCGGCGATGTCTTCGTCGAGATCGAAGACGCCGGCAAAACGCCGTTGCGCGCCGAAAAAATGAAAGCGGGGGAGCCGCAGATCATCGCCTGGCCGATGGACCCGGCGACAAAGACCCTGCGCGACGGCTCGCGTCTTAATAAAGTGCTGTTGTTGCGCGTGGAACCCGCGAAAATGACCGAGGACACCAAGGCCCGCAGCGCCGATGGCGTGCTCGCCTATTCCGCCATCTGCCAGCATGGCGGCTGCGAGGTCGTCAACTGGATCGCTGGTCGCGACGTGCTCGAATGCCCCTGCCATAATTCGCAATTCGATCCGCGCGACGCAGCGCGCGTGCTCGACGGGCCAACGCCAAAGCCGCTCCCCGCCCTGCCTGTTAAAATAATCGACGGCGTGATTGTCGCGGCGGGAGCCTTCTCGGCGCGGGTCGGCATCAGCCAGACCTGACCATCGCCTGTTTCAGCGCCCGACAACAAAC
>JANYDZ010000399.1 GCA_025363375.1 Hyphomicrobiales bacterium | reverse complement strand
GGATTGCCGATCACCACCGTGATTGGCTGGCCGCGCTTGACCTTGTTCGCCTCGCGCCGCGACTTCGCCACGGCTTCGACGATCTGCGGCAATTGCTCTTCCTCGACGAAGGGATTGCCGAGCGTGTCGGTGATGAAGAGGTTGATATCGGGCGGCGTCGGCGGCGATTTCGATTGGCCCGCCATCAGCGCCTGCATTTCCGCAAACAGCCGCAGTTGCGCCACCGCGAAGGGACCGAACTGCATTTCGAAGCCGAAGAGGCGTTTCGACGCCGCGCTGATCGCGCCGCGCACGGCGCCCTCGCCCTGATCCTCCGTCACGTTGGCGGCGATCTTGCGCAGCACGCCGAGCAGGAACGTGCCGGTGCCGACGGCGGGATCGGCGATGGTGACATCGGCCGAGGCGAGCCCCGCCGAGCGCTCGAACAGGGGACCGCGCAGCGCCTCATCGACGAGCCGCACCATGGCGGCGACGACCTCTGGCGGCGTGTAATAGGAGCCGGTCAGCTTCTTCAGCCGCCCGTCGTAGACCTCGAGGAAATCCTCGTAGAAATACAGCCAGGCGTCGGCCTTGTCCTTGCTGACGACATGCCAGTTCACCGCGTCGAGCACGCGCGTCAGCGTGCCGAGCGAGGTCTTGAGGGCCTCGCGCGTTTCGGCATTGTAGGTGAGAAGATTGAGCGCCGTGCCGATGAGCGAATTGGATTTGTTGAGCCTGACGGCCGCGACGTCGATGCCGTCTTTCAGCGAAATGTCGAGCGCCCGCGCGATGAGCAGGCCGAAGGTTGTCGCCTGCGCGTAGCCGTCGGCGAACTGCGCGTCGCTCGCCTCGGGAAACAGGTACTCGCGCCAGTCCTTGGCGAGATGCGTGAGGCTGGAATTGCCGCTCGCCATCTCCTCCGTCACTTCGTCCCGCAACAGGCGGCACAGCCGCGCGGTGACTTCGGCGAGGCGTTTCGCATTGGCGGGCGGCTCTGGCTGCCAGAGCAGGAAGTCCGTGACGAGGGGCAACAGCGTGGCGGGCGCGGCGAGCCTGGCGCCAGCGGATTCGATCTCGCCTTCCAATGCGACGACCTTGCCTTGCGGCTCGCCATTGCGCCACAAGCTGAAATTCGCGCCATCCGTGTAGATGAGATTGGGCAGCGCCTTCAGCTTCGCCCATTGTTTCTTGTCGTGCTCGTCCGTGAACTTGCGGGGGTCCGCGCCCTTGCCCGGCGCCTTGACCTCGATGAAGCCGACGAGCGCGTTATTGACGGAGACCGCGTAGTCCGGCCGCGTGTTGAGATGGGCGAGAGTCGTTTCCCCGACGAGGTTCGTCGCCGAGGGCGGCAGGCCCGCGAGTTGCGCGAGGTCCTGGATGAACGTCTCCAGTGGCCCGCGAAGCTGGTCCTCGGGCGCGCCGCCGATGGCGGGGTTCGACAGTTTGGGCTTTACACTCGCGCCAAATTTCGAAACTGCGGTTGTGATCGTCATGCCGGTCAAATCTGGTCGCCTCTGGACTTCACGATCTCATACATTCCACTGGTCCCGCCAGGCGAATCGCTGTTCGACAGCCTGGGTGCGTGATGCCTTTGGAAATGCTAGCATGAAGTATGGATCACAACGCAACCAGGCCCCCCCATGTCCTTCCTGAAGAAACTCTTCGGCCTCGGCGGCTCCAGCGACGCTCCGCCTTCCAGGCAATCGGCCCCGGCCCAAACCCTTGAGCACGAGGGTTTTCTCATTCGCGCCACGCCGTACAGGGAGGCCGACCGCTATCAATTGTGCGGCAGCATCAGCAAGGAGATCGACGGCGTTGTGAAGACGCACGATTTTATCCGCGCGGACACGTTCGCAACCCTGGACGACGCGGTGGAAATGACTTTTTTCAAGGCGCGGCAGATGATCGAGCAACAGGGCGACCGGTTTTTGCGCAACGAGGCGTAACGCCATGCTCGCCACCTGCCGGAGCCAGCCTGATGAGTGAACCCGCCGCAGCCCCCGTCCCGCGCGGCGAACTCACCGTGCGCACCATCGCCATGCCCGCCGACACCAACGCCAATGGCGATATTTTCGGCGGTTGGGTCATGTCGCGCATGGATCAGGCGGGCGGCATCGCCGGGGTTGAGCGCGCGCAAGGGCGGGTTGTGACAGTGAAGGTGGATTCCATGACCTTCATCGCGCCGGTGAAAGTCGGCGACGTCCTTGAAGTCTTCACCGAGGTCGAAAGTATTGGCCGGACGTCCATGAAAATTCACATCGAGGCCTGGGCGCGGCGCTTTCGCGGCCATGGGCGCGACAAAGTGACGGACGCGACCTTCACCTTTGTCGCGGTTGACGACGCGGGGCGTCCTCGGCCGGTGCCTGCGCAATAGGCGAAAGCGCCGACCCTATGGCGGCGCCGGGATTTTGACGGCGGCGTGAAGTCAAAATTCAGACATTTGGCGCAATGTGGCGGCGAGGTCACAGGTGTTGGCGATGAATTTTCGGCTTTTTTCCACAATCAGACATTTGTATCGCCGATGGGCCGGCGGCAACGTGGCGGTCGCCGCGATGTTTCTCATGCCGTTGGTCATCGCGACGGGATTTCTCGCGGACCACGCCGATCGTTCGCCGCGCGAAGATGCGGGCTTGCCGGGGAGCGTTGTGGCGGCCGCGGA
Organism: Hyphomicrobiales bacterium; assembly: GCA_025363375.1. Classification (GTDB taxonomy): domain Bacteria; phylum Pseudomonadota; class Alphaproteobacteria; order Rhizobiales; family Beijerinckiaceae; genus Terripilifer. The sequence goes on along the minus strand of JANYDZ010000399.1, from coordinate 2,669 downwards.
CGCCGTTGAGCGCGCCAAAGCGGACCGATAGCCCCATTTGATTTCGCGCGCCGCAAGCGCCCCGGTGAATTTGCCTCGCCGCATTGCCTTGGCCAGCCTTTCCGGGCTAATGACGGCCTCCCAGTTGCGGGCGTTCGCGCGCTGCCGGGGCCGGTAGCTCAATGGTTAGAGCCGGCCGCTCATAACGGTCTGGTTGCAGGTTCGAGTCCTGCCCGGCCCACCAGTTTTTTCCATATAAATCTCTGGTTTTTGAATTGTGCGGAATTTCCGGAGATCTTGCTGGCGACGAAATTCGCAATGACACGTTCCTGTTTCCGCCCGCTCGCCGCCGCGGACGCGCCGAGCAAACGCGCCGCTTTGGCGAAGGGCAAGCCCCTGGCGGCCGGCCAGGTCGCGGCGCTGTGGCGGACGGGCGTGCGCAGCGCCCCTGCCTAATCCCCGCGCCGTAGCGCTGGACGCGCCGGCGAGCCGCAAGCGCAAGGCGCGCGTGCTTACGCCGCCGCCAGCTTCCGCGTCTTGATCGCGGCCTCGTCAATGTGCGCGAGATCGAAATTCATCTGCATGCGCAGCCATGTCTCGCGCGTGCTGCCAAGCACCTTTTCCAAACGCACCGCCATTTCCGGCGTGACGGCGCACTTTGCGGCGATCAGCTTGTGAAGCATCTGCCGGCTGATCCCGAGCGCGTCAGCGACTTCCGTGATCGGCCGCGCGAGCTCGTCGATCATCTCGGCGACGAGTTCGCCGGGATGCGCGGGGTTTTTCATTCGATTCATGGTTCTGCTCCCTCAATGATAGTCCATAAAATCAACGTCGCTGGCCTCGCCGTTCGCGAATTTGAAAATGATCCGCCAGTTCGCCCGCACCGTGACGGCCCAAAATCCCTTGAGGTCGCCCTTTAACGGGTGCAGCCTGAACATTGGATTGTTCATGCCGTCAATGTCGGCGGACGCCTCAAGCGCGGTGAGAATCAGCCTGATCCGCCTGAGCATTTCGGCGGGCAACAGCCTGCCGTCGTCGTCTTCGAAAAAGAGCTTCAATCCCTTGTGCTTGAAAGTCTCGATCATGCCGAGAACGTAAACTATCGTTTTACACCGGTCAACGGTCGCCGGGACCGCCCTCGCCGACGATCCGCGATGCGCCCGACGCGCACGGCCCAATTTGTTGGACATGTTGAAATTCATTTGTTTTCATGGTTTCTGGTCGGCAATCTTCCGCTCATAACGGTCTGGTTGCAGGTTCGAGTCCTGCCCGGCCCACCAGCCGCGCGTCGATTGTCCCGTTCAAGGCTCCGACTTTCCAGAGTTCGTCATGACTTTGATCTACAGGCCGCTGCTGCTTCCCTTCGACGGCGTTGAGCCCGCCTTTGCGACTCCGCTGATTTTCTGCGGGGCGGGCGCGGGCATTCTTGGCAAGGCGACAATCGGCGCGCGCGCGTCCATCGGGGCCGGCGCCCTGATCCGCGCCGATGGTCATTTCGTGCGCGCCGGCGACGACTTCAGCCTGGGCGAGGCCGCCAGCGTTCACATCGCCCATGACATTTACCCCGCTGTTATTGGCGACGATGTCGCGGTTGGACGCAACGCCGTCGTTCACGCCTGCACAATCGGCGATCGTTGCGTGATCGAGGACGATTCGGTGGTTCTCGACGGCGCGATTGTCGAGGACGATGTGCTGATCGAAGCCGGTTCGACCATTTTTCCACGGGCGAAGCTCGCGCAAGGGTTCGTTTACGGGGGCAGCCCCGCCAAACAATTGCGGGCCTTGACGCCTGGCGAGCGCGAAGCGCGCGGCAGGCTGTTGCGCGACGCGGTTGCAACAGCGCCGCCGCGTGAAAACGGCGTTGGCGCGGGCGCGGAACTTGCCGAAACCGCCTTTGTCGCGCTGACGGCGCGCCTGCGCGGACGCGTGATCTGCGCCGACGGGTCGAGCGTGTTTTTCAGTTGCGGTCTTGACGCGCGGCAGGGCGTCATTTCGATCGGCGCGCGGACCAATGTTCAGGACAATTCGTTGTTGCGCGGCAATGTCGTGATTGGCGCGGATACGACCATTGGCCACAATGTGCGCATGAGCGATTGCCAGATCGGCGCCCATGTGCTGATCGGCATCGGCAGCGTTCTGGCGGAAGGAACAAAGGTTGGCGGCGACGTGCTGCTGGCGGGCGGCTCCACCACGACGCCAGGGCAACAGATCGAAGCTGGTCAGCTCTGGGCCGGCCGTCCGGCGCGCAGGATCGGCAGGCTCGACGATGGCAAGCGCGCCATGATGAAGCTCATCGTCGAGCAATATTGCGTCTACGCCGCGGACTACCGCAAGGCTCAGGATTCGGTCAGCGTGCAATAGTAGCGCCACACCGCGGCTTCGCCGCCGCCGGGCGGCTCGCCGTTTTTGGGGCTGGCGTCGAGGCTGCGCAGGGCGGTCATGGCCTGTTGATCTTCTTCGGAAATGGGCTGGGGATCGCCGAGCAGATGCGCGTCGTAGTTCATCACCGCGAGTTCGTTGAGCTGGATGGCGTAGAGCGCGGCCTGTTCGACGCTCGCCGCCGCCGTGGTGACGCCATGACCGCGCATCAGGCATACTTTTTTGTGGCCCATGGCTTCGACGAGTTGATCTCCCAGGGCGGGAGAGTTGATGAGAACGCTGCGGTTGAAGGTCGGGATTCCCTCAAGGGC
>JANYDZ010000398.1 GCA_025363375.1 Hyphomicrobiales bacterium | reverse complement strand
AGATTGCCGATCGGCGAGCGATAGCCGAAGTGATGGTACATCACCTGGCCTGCGCCGAACGAGCCCATGAAGATGTCGCCGTTGCGCATGTTGATCATCTCCCGCGAATATTCGCGCGCCGTGTAGACGTATCGGGCGATGATGTTGCGCTTCGTCATGTTCGGCGCGTAGCGGGCGAAAGTGTCCACGATCCTGTCGGCGAACTCCCGCTTGAAGTCCTCGTAGTCCCGCCCCCCGAGATCCGGGTCGAAGGGCATCACATGCCATGCATATGTATTGTGCTTTCCCGGCGGCGAATTCGATGGATCGAGCACGCTGAGCGCGCCCGATCCGAACTGCACGATGGAGGGCACCTTGTTGGCGCGGATGTCGCCGTAGGCGGCCATCAAGTCCTCCAGGGTTTCCGCGCCCAAACTCCATTTCAGCGTGCGGTTGATGTTCGGATCGAACGCCTCCGCCTTGAAGCGCGGGCTTTCGTGCAGCGCGAAATGCACGCCGAAAATCGTCCAGTTGGTGTATTCGAAATCATCAAGCTTCTTGTTGAAAGCGGCCGGCAATTGATCGCGCCCGACGAGCTCCTCGAAGGTCTGATGAACATTGAGCGTGCTCGACACGAATTTTTTCGCGCGCACCGTCTTGCCGTTTACAAGCTCGATACCCGTCGCTTTGCCGCCCTCGACGATGATCTTGTCGATGGCGACCTGCGGCACAAAAGCGCCGCCCGCCGCGATAAACGTCTCCATCAACCCGCGCGCCAGATTGAACGATCCGCCCTGGCAAAGCTGATAGCCGCTTTGCAGATCAAAGGCGCGGATCACCGAGCCCATCGGGCTGGTCTTTGACATGGTGTCGACCAACCAGGTGCCGAACAGCGACACCTTGAACAGGAACAGCAGCTTTACGTGTTCGTTCTCGAACAATTCTCGAACCACGTCGAGCGGCTGACGCCTGGTCATCTCGATGAAGTCGCGCCCGATGGCCGTGCGCGCCAGCAAAGCCTCGCGTTCGGCTTGCGGCAACGGCTCGGAAAACCTTTCGCGCAGCAGAATGTTCCGCGTGATTTCCTCGGCCTTGATGTTCCATTCGCGAAAGGTCCGCGCGTCCTTCTTCGAGAAGCGCGCCACGTTGGCCAGCGTTTCCTCAAGATCGCGCCCGAAAATCAACGCGCTGCCGTCGAGATGCGGTTGGCCGAATTCATAGCGAGGCGTGATGTAGGCGACGCGCTCCTCCAGGCCAAGGTCCTTGAACCAGGGGGATTCCGAAATGTGGAAATGATTGATCGAATGCAGGTTGTGATAAAATCCCGGCTGCGTCGCCTCCTGCGTGCAAAGCCCGCCGCCATAGGCGAGGCGGCGCTCGACAAGCAGGATTTTCAGCCCCGCGCGTTGCAAATAGGAGCCCAGCACCAGGCCGTGGTGCCCGGCGCCGATGATAATGCCGTCGTAATCGCGTTCAAGTGCTTTGGTCATGGCCTAATTCCAGGGAAGCGGCGCCGGCCATAATATCACGCAAAACCGCGCGCGCTATTTCATCGCGCATTTTCCCGCGTAGGCGTCGGAATGATCGCGCAGCACGGTCTCGGTGAGCTGGACTTCGGGCTTGCCGCCCACGCCCTTCACGATCTTCGCGGCGTAGAAGTCCTGGATCGGAAAATGGTTCGTGTTGTAACGAAATTTTCCGCGCGGAGACTTGAAATCGGCTTTTGCCAGCGCCGCCGCGAAAGCGTCCCGGTCCTCGATCCGGCCGTTGACGCCGCGCACCCCGCTATCGAGCAGCATGGCCGTGTCATAGGCTTGAACCGCGTATTCCGCCGGCTCGGAATTGAACTTCGCGCGGTAGTCCGCGACGAATTTCTTGTTGACGGGATTGTCGATGCTGGCGTTCCAGAAGGTCGTGGTCACGATGTCGAGCGCCGTGTCGCCCATGCCGGGCAAGGTGGTGTTGTCGATGGTGTAGGATGTGTAGAGCGGCACGGAGGCCTTCAGTCCCGCTTGCGAATATTGTTGCACAAACTGGACGCCAAGGCCGCCCGGGAAGAAGGCGAAGACAGCGGAAGGTTTGGCGGCGCGCAATTGCGCCAGTTCCGCCGCGAAGTCCATCTGGGTCAGCGCCGTGTAGACCTCCCCGGCGATGGAGCCCTTGAAGACGCGCTTGAAGCCGGCCAGAACGTCCTTGCCGGCCTGATAATTGGGCGCCATGAGATAGACGTTCTGCAAGCCCCTGGCGTTGAGATGCGCGCCCATGGCTTCGGCGAAATTATCGCCCTGCCAGGAGGTCGAGAAGAAATGGCTGGAGCATTGCTCGCCCGCGATGGGCGAAGGACCGGCGTTGGAGCCGACGAGAATCGTTCCGGATTTTATGATGGGCGCGTAAATCGCCATCATGGTGTTCGATCCCGGCACGCCGGCGATCACGTCGACCTTCTTCGATTCGATGAAATCATCGACGATCTGGCGGCCGATATCCGGCTTGAATTGATCGTCTTCCATAAATATTTGCGCCGGCAGTCCGCCGAGTTTGCCGCCTAGATGTTCCAGGCCAAGCGTGAAGCCATTTTTCATTTGTTCGCCGAAGACCGCGCCGACGCCCGAGAGCGTGGTGACGTAGCCGACCTTGATTTTGTCGGCGGCGCAGGCGGCGCCCGCGAGGCCGAAACCCGCGACGATGGACACGGCGATTGATTTCTTGCGCTGCATGGCGGGCCTCTCCCAAAGTGTCGGGCTTTTGAACGCGCCCCTGATTGATCGACATGCTGCTCCCGCGTGTCGCCATTTGCAAGCGCGGCAAATCTTCGCAAAAGTTGGAAAAAGCGCCGGGAAAAACGCCTTGCGTTTCCCTCGCGCCGGTTCGAAGATGGCGTGAACCAGGAAGCACGTTGGAGGATCCCCATGCTGCGCAGCACCGACCGCATTCTGACGACTCATGTCGGCTCGCTGCCGCGCCCCACGGACCTTCTCGACATGATGGCGGCCCGGCTCACCGACAAACCTTACGACGCCGCGAAATACGAAGCGCGCGTGAAAAGCGCCGTCGGCGAAATTGTCGCGAAGCAAGTTGAAGTCGGCCTCGATATTGTCGCCGACGGCGAAACCTCCAAGCCCGGCTTCTTCACATACGCAAGCGAACGGTTGCAAGGATTCGAGCGGCGAGCGAACGCCAAATACCAATTGTTCGCCAAGGAAGTGGCGGCGTTCCCCGAATATTACGAGACCTATTTTGCGCGCGCCATGCTCGGCGGCACGGTGGCTCCCGTCGTTCCCATATTCTGTGTGGGACCGGTGAGCTACAGCGGCCACGACGCCGTGCGCAAAGACATCGACAATCTAAAGGCCGCTGTCGCCGCATCCGGCGCCAAGGCGGCCTTCATGCCGTCGACCGCGCCCAGCGCCATCCCCTACAATGAATATTACAAAAGCGAAGAAGAATATTTTTACGCGGTGGGCGAGGCCATGCGCGAGGAATATCTCGCCATCGTCAACGCCGGCTTTCTTCTACAGGTGGACGACCCCTTTCTCGCCGACATCTTCGTCGACATGAAGGAGGATCAGAAAGCGTTGAACAAGCGCGCCGATCTCTATGTCGAAGTCATCAACCACGCCATCCGAGGCATTCCCGAGGAGAACGTGCGTTTCCACACCTGCTACGGCATCAACGAAGGCCCGCGCATTCACGAATCCTCGCTTGAGGAAATGATCGGCCACATGCTGAAAATCAAAGCCGGCTATTATTCATTCGAAGGCGCCAATTGCCGTCACGAACACGAATATCATGTGTTCGAGAACGTCAAATTGCCCGACGGAAAAGTCGTCATCCCAGGCGTCATCACTCACGCCAGCAATATTGTGGAGCACCCCAAGCTGATAGCCGAGCGCATCATGCGCTACGCCAAGCTCGTGGGACGCGAGAACGTCATGCCCGGCGCCGACTGCGGCTTTTCCTCGCAAGCCTGCTATCACACCGAAGTGCACCCCACGGTCATATGGGAGAAATTCCGCGCGATGGCGGAAGGCGCGCGGATCG
>JANYDZ010000079.1 GCA_025363375.1 Hyphomicrobiales bacterium | reverse complement strand
CCCGCGTACCTGCTGCGCACGCCGCGCGCCAAACGCGAAGCGTGGCTGGATATGCGGATTTTGAAGAAGGCGCTGAACGCGTCCGCGTGAAGCGAACGCGTTCCCCGGGCGCCGGATCAAATACCGCGATTGTGAAAATCGTAGAACCGCTCGATGTTCATCGGCAGGAACGGACCGTAGCCGCCCCAGGCCTCGTATTTCGGCAGTTTGACGCCTTTCATGGCGTCGTCATAGCTCTTGCCGGCGTCGACTTCCTTCTTCACCGCGGCGGAGAGATCGTCGAGGTAGGACAATACGTTGCGCGCGTCGTCCTTGGTGCCGGTCTGGCGCAGGCCGGGACCCGGATGGCCGGGGATCAAAATGTCCCAATCCATCGCGATGACCTTCTTCAGGCCTTCCTGCGTGTCCGGCAGATAGGTGTCGGCCATGCCGCGGAACTGCACGGCGCCAAGCGGAATCCAGTCGACCGTGAAGATGATCTTTTCTTTCGGCAGACGCATGACGAGCGTGTTGTCCGCGTGGTTCTTGCCGACGTAGTGCAGTTCGAGCACGGTGCCGCCCAGCGTGATCTTTTTGAAATTGCCGACGCCCTCGTCGGGAATCACGATGTCGGCGGGCTTCAGCTGTTTCAGCCGCGCGACGGCGTTGTTGTGCGCAATGAAGCGCGCGCCCAGATCCTTGAACGGCTGGCCGCCGGCGATGTGATCGTAATGGGAGTGGCTGTAGATCACATATTTGATCGGCGCCTGGGTGATCTTGCGGATTTCCTCAATGTAGGTCTTCGCGGCGGGACGCCGCAGGCCAACCGGATCGGTTGCGATCACGCCGTCCTTTGTCACGACAAACATCGACTGATGGCCGCCCATGCGGAAAATGTAGACGTTTTCCGTGACTTTCGTGGTGGCGAAGGGCGGCGGCGCGGGCGCGACGGGAGCCGCCGGCGCTTGCGCGCGCGCCGCGCCAATCCACGCGGTTGCGATCAGGGCGGCCGACAGGCCGGCTTTGCGAGAGAACGACATCACCCAATTCCTCCGTTTAGTGCGCAAGGTTGTTATTGCGCAAGGTTGCGCTGCGCGCGGCGTTTCAACGACGCCATCGCGGGGTTGAGAGTGACCTGAGGCGGGGCGCTTGGCAAGCGGCGCTTGCCCAGCGGCGCTTGCCCAGGGTGCTTGCCCAAATGCTTGCCCAAAATGGCTTGCGGACGCGCGTTTTCCGACGACGCAAGATCTGCTATTCCGCAGCCTGTTTCAGGCTGGCGCGGATGGCCGTGCGCAGGGAATCGATCGTTTCGAGTTTGCCGCGGTTCTCGAAATTCCAGAACACCCAGCCATTGCAGGCCGGGAGTCCCTGGGCGAGCGCGCCGATCTTGTGGATGGAGCCGGTCATGTCGCCCAGCGCGATCGAGCCGTCGGCGCGTACAATGGCCTGGTGACGCCGCTTGTCGTCGGTCAACGCGACGCCCGGTTTGAGCAGACCCGCTTCCACAACGCTGGCGAAGGCGACGCGCGGCTCGCTGCGTTTGGCGGGCGCGGTGGAGACCGTGTTCGCCGGCAACGGCTCGACCGCGTCGATGCGGGCGCGGGCGGCGGCGGCATAGGTCTGGTCGCGCTCGATGCCGATGTATTTGCGGCCCAGCATTTTGGCGACGGCGCCGGTGGTGCCCGAGCCAAAGAACGGGTCCAGCACGATGTCGCCGGGATTGCTGGCCGCAAGGACGATGCGGGCCAGCAGCGCTTCGGGCTTTTGGGTCGGATGGGTCTTGCGGCCGGCGGCGTCTTTCAGGCGTTCGCCGCCCGTGCAGATGGGAAAGTACCAGTCGGAGCGGACCTGGCAATCCTCGTTGCCGGCCTTCAGCGCCTCGTAGTGAAATGTGTAAGCCTTCGCGGCGGCGTCGCGCGAGGCCCAGATCAGCGTTTCGTGGGCGTTGGTGAAACGGCGGCCGCGAAAGTTGGGCATCGGGTTGGCCTTGCGCCAGACGATGTCGTTCAACACCCAGAAGCCGATGTCCTGCAGGGCCGCGCCAACGCGGAAAATATTGTGATAGGAGCCGATCACGAACAGCGTCGCATTGGGTTTCATCACGCGGCGCACGCCGTTCAGCCAGTCGCGGGTGAAGGAATCGTAGCTCGCAAAACTCGCGAACTTGTCCCAGTCGTCGTCGACGGCGTCGACCATGCTCTGGTCAGGGCGCGACAG
>JANYDZ010000324.1 GCA_025363375.1 Hyphomicrobiales bacterium | reverse complement strand
GAACTGCTGTACCGCTATATCGATCATGACAAGGCTCTGTTGCAAAAGATTCTGGTCGACAATCCCGCAAGGCTGCACGGGTTTGAGGATTAGGCGCGCCGGTCGCGATTGGGCCTGGACGCCAATGCCCACAGCCGCGCTGAACACGCAATCGTGATGCGGAGCCATGCGGTGGTTGCAGCGATGTGATCGGCAATCGGCCTGTTGGGGGTGCTTGGGAGGCGCTTGCGGCGGCTGGTCTGCATATCTTACATAGCTCAATGATTTTGGCTCAGAGATTCTGGCGCGCGGCTAAAGCCTCGCCTGACCCAACCTTCGGAGTGGACCATGTCGCAAGCCCAAACCCTGCACGCCCGGATGATGATCGTGGGGTCCGGCCCCGCCGGCTACACCGCCGCGATCTATGCGGCCCGCGCCATGCTGGAGCCCGTCATGATTGCGGGCTTCGAGCCCGGCGGGCAGCTGATGATCACCACCGACGTGGAAAACTACCCCGGTTTCAGGGACGCCATTCAAGGCCCGTGGCTGATGGAACAAATGAAGGCGCAGGCCGAACATGTCGGCGCGAAAATGATTGCGGATCATGTGGTCAGCGTTGATCTGTCGCGCCGGCCTTTCCGCCTCGAGGGCGACAGCGGCGCGCATTACACCTGCGACACGCTGGTCATCGCGACAGGCGCCAAGGCCAAGTGGCTGGGCATGCCATCCGAGGAAAAGTTCAAGGGGTATGGCGTCTCGGCCTGCGCCACATGCGATGGCTTCTTCTATCGCGGCAAGGAAGTCGTCGTTGTCGGCGGAGGCAACTCGGCCGTCGAGGAGGCGCTCTATCTCAGCCAGCTCGCGGCCAAGGTGACGGTCGTCCATCGTCGTGATTCCTTCCGCGCGGAGCGGATTTTGCAGGAGCGGTTGTTCCGCAACCCGAAGATCGAGGTCGTCTGGGATCACGCGCTCGACGAGATCATGGGTCAGCAGTCGCCTCCCGGCGTGACGCATGTGCGCCTGAAAAACGTCAGGACGGGCGCGGTGAGCGAACGCAGGATCGACGGCGTTTTCGTCGCCATCGGCCATTCGCCGGCGTCCGAACTTTTCATCGGACAACTCGATATCAAGCCCAACGGCTATATTCACACAGCGGCGGATTCCACCGCCACCAGCGTGCCAGGCGTCTTCGCCGCGGGCGACGTGACCGACGATGTTTTCAAGCAGGCCGTGACGGCGGCGGGGCTTGGCTGCATGGCGGCGCTGGAGGCGGATCGCTTCCTTGCGGCGCATGAATCTTCGCGCGCGGCGGCGGCGGAATAAACGCCGATCAGGGGGCATTGCGGGTGGACTGGGACAAGCTGCGCATTTTCCACGCCGCCGCCGAGGCAGGCTCCTTCACCCATGCGGGCGATACGCTGGGCCTCAGCCAGTCAGCCGTGAGCCGCCAGGTCGGCGCCCTGGAACTCGACTTGCAGGTGCCGCTGTTCCACCGGCACGCGCGCGGATTGATCCTCACGGAACAGGGCGAATTGCTGTTCCGCACCGTGCAGGATGTGGTGCAGAAGCTGGAGGCCACGCGCACCCGCCTCTCCGACAGCCGCGAGAGGCCGCGCGGGGAATTGCGCATTACGACGACGGTCGGCATTGGCACCAACTGGCTGACGCCGCGTCTCGGGGAGTTTCTCGAGCTCTACCCGGAGATCAAGGTCAATGTGATCCTGAGCGACGACGAGCTCGATCTGGCCATGCGCGAGGCCGACATGGCCATCCGTGTGCGCGAGCCGATGCAGCCCGACCTCATCCGCCGCAAGCTCTTCATCATGCATTTTCACGCCTATGCTTCGGCGGCCTATTTGAAGCGGCACGGCCAGCCCAAATCGCTCGACGATCTCGATCGCCACAGAATTCTCGTCTACGGCGCGGCGGCGGGAAATTATCTCAACAACATCAACTCGCTGGCCGTCGCGGGGCGCGACATCAAGAACCCGCGCTCCATCGCGCTCACCATCAACAACATCACGGCGGTGCGCGGCGCGGTGGAGGCGGGCGTCGGCATCGCGGTTCTGCCTGATTATATCGTGGGCGCCGATTCCATGCTGGTGCGCATTCTGCCCGAGGCGGACATGCCCGAACTTGAGTGTTTTCTGGTCTATGCCGAGGAATTGCGAAACCTGGCGCGGGTGAAAGTCTTCCGCGATTTCCTCGTCGCCAATGCGCAGCGCTGGGATTATTAGGAATTTTGTTGCAATGCAAAATCCGCATGGCTCCCATGCCGACTCCGCGTTTGTCATGCATGGCGCTCGAGAGGAATATGCCTTGGACGGTTTTTGTTTGGGCTTCGCCTCGCACCCTTCCAGGCGCGCCTGCGTAGCTGAAACCGTTCCTCTGGAAAGCCCGGCGCCCCCCCGCCGGGAACGGCCGGGCAGCAATGCCCGGCCATTTTTTTGCCCGGTATTTTTTGCCTGGTATTTCCCGCCCCAAAACCTCGCCATTTGACTGAAGTCCCGCAAGATTCGACCATGTCCTTGCAGGATGGAGGCGTTTATGACGTGGTTTAACGTGTCGCGGCGCGCGGTTTTGACGCATATGTCGCGTGGCCTGGCGACATGCGCCGCGTGGCCGGCGCTCGCGCAAGCGCCCCCGATCCCGGTGCGCGTCGGCATCACCAGTTCCGCCTCCGATGTCAGCCTTTTCATAGCCCACAAGCGAGGCTATTTCCGCGACGAGGGGCTGGACGTGTCCTTCATCACCTTCGATTCCGCCGCGCGGATGATCGCCCCTTTTGTCGCCGGCGATCTCGACGTGGGGACGGGCGCCACCTCCGCGGCCTTCTACAACGCCGTGGGGCGCGGCATCGACGTGCGCATCGTCGCCGACAAGAATTCGACGCCGCCGGGGCGCGGCACCCAGCCACTCATGGTGCGCAAGGATCATGTGGAGTCCGGGCGCTACAAGACGCTCGCCGATCTCAAGGGCTTCAAAATCGCCGTGTCGGCGCCCGGCACTTCCGCGATGACGACGCATACGCGCGCGCTGGAAAAAGGCGGGCTCGGGATAGACGATGTCGATCTCATCAACCTCGCCTTTCCCCAGCATGTGATCGCGCTGACGAACAAGGCGGTGGACGCGTCCTTCACGGTCGAGCCCTCGGCGTCGGAAGCGGCGCGGCTGGGCTCCGCCGTGCGCATCATGGGCGACGACGAGGTCTATCCCTTTCATCAATTGTCGGTGATGCAATACGCGGGGCAATTCGCCGCGGGCAGGCCAGAAGCCGGCAAGAAGTTTCTGAAGGCTCTGCTGCGCGGCGTGCGCGATTTCAACGAGAGCCTGACCAATGGCCGCTACGAGGGCGAGAAGGGACACGCCGTCGCGTTGATCCTGGCGGAATACGGACCGTTCAAGAACCCGGATATCTACAAATCCTACACGACGAGCTTTTCCGATCCCGACGGCAGGCTGAACATCGAAAGCCTCAAAGCGGACCTCGAATATTTTCGCCGCTTCAAACTGATCGAAACACCCGTGACCATCGAAAAATCGCTGGATTTGAGTTTTCTCGACGCGGCGGTGAAGGAGCTGGGAACGTACAAG
>JANYDZ010000293.1 GCA_025363375.1 Hyphomicrobiales bacterium | reverse complement strand
GGGAATGGCGTAGGCGCCGCCGAGCCAGCGGCCCAGATCGACATTGGCGCAGCGGCTCGAGCAGAAGGGCCGGTAGCGCTCGACGCCGGGCTTGTCGCAGATCGGGCAGGGCCGGGCCTTCGCGCCGGGCTGACCGGGAGGCGATTTCGCGCAATTGTCTGAAAGCTCATCCATGACGGCTTGCCTATGCCCGGTTCATCCAGAAGAGATGCGCGGGAAAACCTTCCCCCGCGATCATGCCCATGGTCTCGTTCAGCGGCAGTCCCACCACGTTGGGATAGGAGCCGATCAGCTTGGCGACAAAGGCGCCGGCGAGGCCCTGAATGGCGTAGCCGCCGGCTTTGCCGCGCCATTCGCCCGAAGCGATATAGGCCTCGATTTCCTGCACTGTCAGTCGCTTGAATCGCAGCCGCGTCTCCACCAGCTTGCGCCGTTCGGCGCCCTTCGGCGTGATCAGGCTGACGCCGGTATAGACCCGGTGCGAACGCCCCGACAGCAGCCGCAGACAGGCGCCGGCTTCGTCCGCCACCTCGCATTTCGGCAGGATGCGCCGTCCCACGCACACGACCGTGTCCGCCACCAGCACAAAGGCGCCGGCGAGTTCGGGCCGCTTCGCGACAATGGCCTGCGCCGCGCGCGCCTTTTCGCCGGCGAGCCGGCTCGCCAGCACGCGCGGCAATTCGCCCCGCCTGGGAGTCTCGTCGATGTCGGCGGGGATCAGGGCGTCGGGCTCGACGCCGATCTGCTGCAACAGCGCCAGGCGGCGCGGCGAAGCCGAGGCCAGAACAAGCCTGGGGCGCCAGCTCTGGGCTTGCGTATTCAAGAGCGGACCCTCACGGCACAAGCCTCGCTGCTATTTGAAGCGATAGGTAATGCGGCCCTTGGTCAGATCGTAGGGCGTCATCTCCACGAGCACCTTGTCGCCGGTGAGAACCCGAATCCGGTTCTTGCGCATTTTTCCCGCGGTATGGGCGATGATTTCATGCTCGTTTTCGAGTTTCACCCGAAAGGTCGCGTTGGGCAGGAGCTCGGTGACCATTCCGGGAAATTCGAGCAGTTCTTCCTTTGCCATATGATTCCGTTATGTTGCAGAGAGAGCGGGCGCCTGGCGCCCGAGAATTCGGCGGGACCTTAATCGAGCCCCGCGCGTTTGTGAACTGTGCAGGAGCGCCAACCCGATGAAAGATGCAAGTCAATTCGCCCTTCGCGCGTCGCGCGCCTGGATCGACGCCTGTTTTACGGGCGCCGGCGCGCTTGCGACGATCGCCGCCGATCCGCGCGCAAAAGCGGCACCCCGCATGGCGGGCGAGAAGCTGGCCGCGGCAGGCGAGGCTTCGATCGAGGCCACGTTCGCGCTGGGAAACATCGCGGTCGGGTGGAACAAGCCAGCCGGTCCTTTGGCGGCGGCGAACGCCGCTCCGGGCGTTGCGCAGGCGACTGTCGCGGGCCGGGCGCTAGAATCGAGGCGGCCTCATGGCGCCGCGGCGTCAGTCTGAATTAGCGCCGCCTCCGCTTTCGCCCGGTCCGCCGCGACAAAGCCGTTGAAGCGCCGGATGGCCAACGGAATCAGGCACAGCCAGCCGACCGAGACGACAACCAGCATCTGCATGGGATAGGTGGCGATGAGCAGGATCGTCGCGACGAAGCCAAAGAGAACCGCGATAAACCACTCGCGCGGCACCCGCCCGATTTTCTTGCCGGAAAAATGCGGAATCCGGCTTGCCATCAGAAATGCGATGAACACCACATAGGCGATTTCCGCCAGAACGTAAGTCTTTTCGTTGGGCAATCCCGTGGAAAAATGCAGATACATGGGCAGCATCGCCACAATCGCTCCGGCGGGCGAGGGCATGCCCACGAAGAAATTGCTCATCCAGGCGGGCTTTTCCGGGTCGTCGATCATGACGTTGAAACGCGCTAGCCGCAACGCGCAGGCCACCGCGAAGATCAACGCCGCGAACCAGCCCAGACTTTTGTTCTCGTGCAACGCCCAGAAATAAAGCAGAAACGCCGGGGCGACGCCGAAATCGACGAAATCCGCCAGCGAATCGAGTTCCGCGCCAAACCGCTACGTCCCCTCGAGCGCCCGCGCGATGCGCCCGTCGAGCCCGTCCAGGATGGCGGCGCTGATGATCGCGACAACCGCCAGTTCAAACTGCCCCTCCGTGGCGAAACGGATCGAAGTCAGGCCAAGGCAAAGCGCCAGCAGCGTGACCAGATTGGGCAGCACGAAGCGCATGGGAATGCCGCGAAAACGCCGCAGACGGTCGCGACGCGGCGCCTCGGCGCGCTTCTGCGGATCGCCTGTCGCATTGTCGTCCACGCGTTTACCCCGTCCTGTGGTTGCGGCGCGGCTCGCCGCCGCGCAGATCCGCCAACACCGTCTCGCCCGCGACCGCCTTGGCGCCGAGACCGATCAGCGGCTCGACAGCGCCGGGAATATAGACATCGACGCGCGACCCGAAGCGGATCAGGCCGATGCGCTCGCCAGCGCTTACATTGTCCCCCTCGCGCGAAAAACACAGGATACGCCGCGCGATGAGGCCGGCGATCTGCACCACGCCGAAGCGGCCATCGGGGGTTTCCATCACAAAACCATTGCGCTCGTTGTCTTCGCTCGCCTTGTCGAGGTCGGCGTTGACGAAGAGCCCGGGCTTGTAGGCGATCTTGACGATGCGGCCCGCCACCGGCGAGCGGTTCACGTGGCAGTCGAATACCGACATGAACACGGACACGCAGAGAATTTTCTGCCCGCCGAGCCCCAGTTCCGGCGGTGGCGCGTATTGTCCGACCTGGCAAACGTAGCCGTCGGCCGGCGAGATCACCAGCCCGTCGCGCTGCGGCGTCACGCGGATGGGATCGCGGAAAAAATAGGCGCACCAGGCGGTGGCGACAAATCCAAGCCATCCGAGCGGCGTCCAAATCCAATAGAGCAACAAGGAAATCGCAGCGAATATGGCGATGAATTTGTAGCCCTCGGGATGAATGGGGACGAGTTGCTTGCGGACGGAGTCGAGAATGGACATGGTTTTTCCGGGAGAGGCCAGGCGGAGCGTCTTTTGGCATTGAAACGCAGGAAAGTCACGGCGGAGGCTTCGCTCTTGTTTCGTCCCGCCCCGATCGGTGCGCCGCGTCCTCGCAGCAAAGGGTGTATATTTCATAGACGCTCTCGGGTCCGACGCCGGCGACCGAGCCAACCTTCTGGTAGGGCTTCAGAAATTCCGCGAATTCAGGCGTCTTGCGAAACAGGCTCATAAAGTCCGACGACGCGCGCGAGGGATCGCCCATATCGAGCTCCGCCACAATGGCGCGCGGAGGATGGCGCCGCAACGATTGCAGCACCTTTTGCGTCGCGTCGCGCGCGTCCGCCTCGGCAATGGCGCGCGGCACGGAACCATCGGCGGCGGCGTCCAGCATGCTCGACAGCGCCCAGAGGCCCGAATAGGGCCATGTCGGCGCGAAGGTGTAGGCAAGGTTCAGCGGATATTGCGGATGCAGATAACGCGAGAAGAAAGCGACGTCCGGTCCCGCCTTTGCTTCGAGAAGCGCGGCCCGCAAACGTTCCGTGCTCTGCCGCAGCGATGGGTTCTCGCCCTGATAGACATTGCTGGCGAGCGGAATCAGCGCCAGCGCGCAGACCAGCAGGGCGGCGAGGCTTTGCGCGTGGGAGCGGCCGTGCTTTTCAAGCACATGGCGCAGCGCCCCGAAGAACATCAGCGCGAACAGCGTGTTGATGAGCAGTTGAAAGGGCAGGTAGTGATAGTCCCAGCCCTTGTGCTGAATCACGAATCCCGCGAGCGCGCCAATGGCCGCGCAGCCCAGCGCGCGCATCAGCGACTTCAACT
>JANYDZ010000237.1 GCA_025363375.1 Hyphomicrobiales bacterium | reverse complement strand
ACACGGCGCCGATCAGCCCCATCCTCGTCGCGCACGCGCTGAACGAGACGCGGGCGAAAGACGCCATCGTCGTCGAAGAACTCGGCGCGCCGTATTTCTTCCTCGACGTGACGCGCCCCGACGCCTTCATTTCCGGCGCGTCGGGCGCGCTTGGCATGGGCCTTGGCCAGGCGCTGGGCGCCAAATGCGCCGCCGGCAATCGGCAGGTGATCGCCACCGTCGGCGACGGCTCCTACATGTTCGGAGTCCCGCTGGCCGCGCACTACACATCCCGCGCGGAAGGCTTGCCGACGCTGACCATGGTCTTCAACAATTCACAATGGTTCGCGGTGCGCAGAGCCACCATGTCCATGTATCCCGAAGGCCTCGCCGCAAAGCAGAACAGCCTGCCGATCGTCGATCTTTCGCCGTCGCCCGATTTTGAGAAGGTGGCGGAGAGCTGCGGCGGCTATGGCGAGCGCGTGGAAGATCCCGCCAAGCTGATCCCCGCGATGGAGCGCGCGCTTCGCAAGATCGAGGACGGGCAGCAGGCGACCCTGAATGTGATCACGGGGCTCAGGCAGTATTGAGGCGAAGCGGAAGCTGACGCTTTACGCGCCCGCCGCGCGCAGACCGGACAGGCTTGAATCGCGCGTTCGCAATTGGCGCTCGCGCTCCGCAACGTAATCGCGCGTCAGCGGCAACGCATCCACCCTCCTGGCGATCTGGAACTGGAACACGACGTCTTCGCCGAGGCGGAACACCGCTTCGGAAGCCGCCAGATAGAATTCCCACATGCGGCAGAAGCGTTCGTCGTAAAGCGCCGCGGCCTCGTTGCGCCGCGCCATGAACCGCCCGCGCCAGGCTTGCAGCGTAAGCGCGTAATGCAGCCGCAGGATTTCGACGTCGCAAACAATGAGGCCGGCGCGTTCAATCGCCGCGACCACTTCCGACATCGCGGGAATGTACCCGCCGGGAAAAATATATCTGGCGATCCAGGGATTGGTGACGCCTGGGCCATTTGTGCGCCCGATCGTATGCATCAACGCGACGCCGTCGTCCTTGAGCGCCTCGGCGATTTTCTGAAAGAACGTGTCGTAATAGCCAACGCCCACATGTTCAAACATGCCGACGGACACGACGCGGTCGAATTTCTCCGGCACGTCGCGGTAGTCCTGCAGACGGAAATCGATTCTCGCGTTGAGATTGCGCTCCCCCGCGCGTTGCCGCGCGACGGCGAGTTGCTCGCGCGACAACGTGACGCCCGTCACCTCCGCGCCGCAATATTGCGCGAGGTACAGGCCAAGCCCGCCCCATCCCGAGCCGATGTCGAGCACCTTGCACCCGGGTTCGATCGCGAGTTTCGCCGCAATGTGTCGTTTCTTGGCGAGCTGCGCGTCTTCCAGCGTGTCGTGTTCATTTTCGAAATAGGCGCAGGAATATTGCCTGTCGGAATCCAGAAACAGCGCGTAGAGCCGCGCGTCGATGTCGTAGTGATGGGCGACGTTCTTTTGCGCGCGCACGGGATCGTTGCGCTGCGCAAGCCGGCGCAGCGCGACCCGCCCGCGGCTGAGAAGACGCAGCCAACGGGGCCCGCCGGCGATTTTCAGATTGCGCAGCGCAAGCTCGCACAGGTCGTAAACATCCCCCGGCCCGACGGTCAGCATTCCCTCCATATAGAGTTCGCCCAGAGCCAGTTCCGGATCGCTCAGCAGGCGCCATTCGGCGGAGGCGTCGGCAAAGCGCAAGCCGACCCGCTTGCCGGTTCCATCGCCGACGCGAAACGCGCGTCCCGCGGCGGTGGTGACATCCAGCGTCCCTTTCTGGATGAGACGCTTCAGAAAGCTCTCAAGCAATTTATCCATGGCCCCTCGCTCGTCGCCGCGAAGCAGGCTCGGCCCATCGGGCGCGAACCCCCGGGGAAACGACAATTAACTTATGCTCGCGCTGTTTCGTCAAGAGGTTGTTGAAACATCATGCCCGGCGAAGTTGCGCGGGCCGCGCCTTTGTGCGTCAATGCGGCGGTTAAAATTCGGGCGCGGGGGAGACGCGAGATGTTGCCGACAAGGGCCCGCGGCCTGACCGTATTGGCGTTCGCCCTCGTCATGATCCCTTTGGGCGTTTTCGCGCCGGCCTGCGCCCAGCAGGGCGCCATTTCCGCGGGTGAGAACGCCATCGGCGGCGTCGTCGCCAGCGCCAACGGCCCCGAAGCCGGCGTCTGGGTCATCGCGGAGACAAACGATCTGCCGACGAAATTCGCCAAGATCGTGGTGACCGACGACCAGGGCCGTTATGTGCTGCCGGAATTGCCGAAGGCGCGTTACAGCGTGTGGGTGCGCGGCTATGGGCTCGTCGATTCTCCGAAGGTCGAAGGCGCGCCGGGCCAATTGCTCGACCTTGCCGCGCTCGTCGCGCCGGACGCCGCCGCGGCCGCGCAATATTATCCCGCGATCTACTGGCTCGCGATGCTCGACGTGCCGGCGCAAAGCGAATTTCCCGCCGCCGGCGCGAAAGGCAACGGCATCCCTCCCGACCTGCGCACGCAGAGCCACTGGCTCGACGGCATCAAGACGCATGGCTGCAACACTTGCCACCAACTCGGCAATCTCGCCACGCGCACCTTTCCAGAGGGGCTCGGGAAATTCGCGACTTCGTCGGACGCCTGGTTTCGCCGCATCCATTCCGGTCAATCCAGCGAGTTGATGCTGCGCGGCATAGGCCGTCTGGACGTCCCTCGGGCAATCAAACATTTCGCCGACTGGACGGATCGTATCGCGGCGGGAGAATTGCCGTTCGCCAAGCCGCAGCGGCCGCAGGGCGTCGAGCGCAACCTCGTCGTCACCATGTGGGACTGGTCGCGGCCCTACGTCTACATCCACGACGAGATCGCCACCGACAAGCGCAATCCCCGCGTCAACCCCAACGGCCCTATCTACGGCTCGCCCGAATGGAGCACGGACATGGTTCCCGTGCTCGATCCGCTCACCCACGCCGTGCGCGAGATCAAGCTGCCCGTGCGCGATCCCCGGACCATCTCCTCGCGCGAGGATCCGATGTACGCGCCCTCGCCCTACTGGGGCGAGGAACGCATCTGGGACAGCCAGACGTCGCCGCACAATCCGATGATGGACCACAAGAGCCGCGTCTGGTTCACGCAACGCATCCGCAACCCGCGCAATCCCGCATGGTGCGAGGACGGCGCGCTGCATCCCTCCGCCAAAGTCCTTCCGATGAACCGCTCGGCGCGCCAGCTTTCCTTCTACGATCCCGCGACCCGGAAGATCACATTGATCGACACCTGCTTTTCGACCCATCATCTGCAATTCGCCGAGGACACCGATCACACGCTCTGGCTCAGCACCGGGTTTGGCGGCAACGGCGGCGGCGAAGCCATCGGATGGCTCAACACGCGCATGTTCGACGAGACCGGCGACGAACAGAAGTCGCAGGGCTGGACGCCTCTCATCCTCGACACAAACGGCAACGGCAGGCGCGACGAATACACCGGGCCGCGCGATCCCCTCGATCCCACGAAGGACAAGCGCATCATCGCGTCGCTCTACGGCATCGCGGTCAATCCCAACGACGGCTCGGTGTGGGGCTCGGTCGTGGCCTTCCCGGGCGCCGTCGTGCGCATCGCGCCGGGCCAGGACCCGGCGCGCACCGCGCTCGCCGAAATCTACGAAGTGCCCTTCAACGATCCCCGCGCGCCCGTCAGCGGATATTCGCCGCGCGGCATGGACATAGACCGCGACGGCGTCGCCTGGCTGCCGCTCGCGAGCGGACACATGGCGAGTTTCGACCGGCGCAAATGCAAGGTTCTGAACGGCCCGACCGCGACCGGAAAGCATTGTCCGGAAGGATGGACCTTGTATCCGTTTCCGGGGCCGCAATATCGGGGCGTCGCGGAATCCGGCAGCGCGGAAGCCAGTTACTTCACCTGGGTCGATCAATTCGACACGCTTGGCCTGGGGCGCGGCGTGCCGCTGGCGACGGGCAACATGTCGGATTCGCTGCACGCGCTCGTCGACGGCAAATTCGTTCAACTGCGCGTTCCCTATCCGATGGGCTTTTTCTCCAAGGGCATGGATGGCCGCATCGACGATCCCGACGCGGGCTGGAAAGGCAGGGGCCTGTGGTCGAACTACGCGCAACGCGCGCCGTTTCATATGGAAGGCGGCAAGGGCACGCGGCCCAAGGTCGTCAAATTTCAACTGCGTCCCGATCCGCTGGCGCGGTGAACTGGAGTCCACGATGGCCAATCTCGAACATCGAACCGGCAACACCGTCTCCGGCGACGTGACAATTTTCTACCGCGTCTTCGGCAAACCGGGGCGCGCGCCAATCCTCATTATGCACGGCGCCAATTATTTCGACTCCTACGACTGGATGGCGGTCGCCGAGGGAATCGCCAGCGACCGCGAAGTCGCCTGTTACGACAAGCGCGGCTTTGGCAATTCCACCTGGAGCGAGAGCAAGGATTATTCGCTCGACGCCCACGTCAACGACGCCATGGCGGTTGTGAGCAAGCTCGGCTGGCAAAAATTCATCCCCATGGGGCATTCCGCGTCCGGGCGCCTCTCCATCGCCATCGCGGCGAATTATCCGGACCGCGCGACGGCGTTGATCGTCGCCGACAGCGGCATGGGCGGCGACGAAGGCGGCGGCGGCCAACGCCGGGCGACCGGCAATGCGCCGCTGGTTTTTGAAAGCGTTGAAGCGGCCATGGCGAGCTTCGCCAAGCTCGGCAATCCGCCGCGCGTTTCGCATGACCGCGCGCGGGCGCAAGCCGCGCTTGTGAAAGTCGAGAAAGGCTTCATGCTGAAGCGGGATCCCGATTTCCAGAACGCCAGTCCCATTGGCGAATCCGTCGGCATGCCGCAGCGCGCGGCGGCGAGCGTCTGGGAGGACCTGGCGCGCGCGCAATGCCCCGTGATGTTCGTGCGCGGCGCGAAGTCGGACCGCTGGAAGGACCCGAAAATTCTCGAACGCATCGCCAGGGAATTTCCAAAACTCGTTATGAACACCGTCGACGCGCAGCACGATGTCGCGGATCAGGCGCCGGGCGCGGTGATCGCTCATGTGCGCAAGTTCATCGAAAACATCTAGGAGACCGGCTTGGCGGACGATCGGAATTTCGCCCCGGCTGCTTCGGGAAACATCAAACATCTTTGCCGGCTTGAAACCGCGGGCGGCGGGCAGATCACGATCGAGGGACATTACGCCTATATCGGCCACCAGAACGGGCCGGAAGGCACCACCATCATGGACATTTCCGACCCACGCAACCCGAAGACGCTGAGCGTCGTCATGGTTCCCAACGCCATGACGCACACCCACAAGGTGCGGGTTGTCGGCGACGTCATGATCGTCAATTGCGAGCAGCAGCCGGGCTCCGGGCGGCGCGAGAATTTTCACGACGGCGGCTTCCGGGTGTTCGACGTGAAGGACCGCGCCAACCCCCGGTTGATCACCCATGTGAAGACCCACGGCAAGGGCGCGCATCGTTTCGACATGGACGAGAACCACGTCTACATCTCGACGGAAGTCGACGGCTTCGTCGGCAACATTCTCGCGATCTACGACATTCGCAATCCCGTCAGGCCGACAAAAGTCTCGCAATGGTGGCTGCCGGGCCAGAATGTCGCCGGCGGCGAGGCGCCGCATCCGCGAAAGACCGAACATCGCCTGCATCACGCCATGCGCTGCGGCGACGAAATGTACGCGGGCTATTGGGGTTCGGGCCTCGCGATCGTCGATGTTTCCGACATTGGAAACCCGCGCACGCTGAGCCATTGCGAATATGATCCGCCCTCGCCCGAACCGACGCACACGTTTCTGAAAGTCCCCTTCAGGATCGGCGGACGTTCGATCGCGGTTTCGACCGAGGAGGAGCGCGCCAGGCGCGGTCCCGACGCAGGCAGGCCGCACGCGCCGTTCCGAACCTGGGATGTGAGCGATCCAACAAAGCCGAAGCTGCTGTTCTCGCATCACGTGCCGGAAGAGGGCGCGCCCTACGCGGGTCCCGGCGCGCGTTTCGGCGCGCATCAATTGCGCGAGAAAGTGGACCCGGACTGCCTGTGTTACATCACATGGTTCGCGGCCGGTTTGCGCATTCTCGACATCGGCGATCCCGACGCGCCGAAGGAGCGGGGGTTTTTCATCCCGCAGCCCGGCGCCGGCATGACGCAGCCCTACACGAACGACGTGTCGCGCGACGCGCGCGGGCTGATTTTCTTCACCGACAAGGCGCGCGGCCTCGACGTCATCGAGTGCAATTTTTAGGAGCGGGCGATGCGCTTACACGGGTGGATGGCTTGCGCGCTGGGCCTGGCGGCGGCGGACGCGGCGCAAGCGCAAGACCCCTTCTACAAAAACAAGCAACTGCGCATCAT
>JANYDZ010000219.1 GCA_025363375.1 Hyphomicrobiales bacterium | reverse complement strand
GCCGAACCGCCGGCGAGAACGGCGCGGCGAGACATCGGCGCTGGCGCGCGCGACGCATTGACGATTGAAGAGCTGGACATGGGTTCCTCCCGGAATTTTGGCGTTTCGCGCGCGTGCTGCCGCAGGCCGGTCGCGCGGTGGCGGAGCTTGCCCCCGATGCGGGATTGGCGCGAGCGTTCGGTTGTTGCGGACTTCAAGCGCCATCCGCGCTCGACAACGCATGGCTCGTGGTCTATCGCCGGACAGCCGACGCGACCGCGCCCGTGCCACCGCGAGCTTATTCAAAAAGGCGGCGCCGCCGCTCTGCCTGCCGCCGTCGCGATCGCAAACTCAACGGATCAAAAGTGCTTCGCGCGTTTCGCGCGTAGGAAATTTAAGGGTGTTGCAACGCCGCATCACCGCCGCCAAGCGCAATTGTGATCGCCCGCGCACAAGACTTGAGTGCCGCAGCGGTCCGACCTTCCGGCGATAGCTCAATGCTTCCGGGGATTCCCACCAGGGAAAGCGTGAGACCCAACCTGCCTTCGCGATCGAAAATCGGCGCGGCGATTCCGTCGTGCCGAGGGCTCTGTTTGCCGACTGTCCATGCGAGTTGCCGCGATCGCACGTCTTTCTTCAGTCGAGATATCGCGGCGGGGGTCAACCTTCGTTTTCGTTCTCCGCGAGGCTGAGGCGCCGCGAGTTCCTGCCGGAGAAGCGACTCCGTCGCCTCGCCTGGGAGGTACGCGAGGAACAATTTGCCCGACGCCGAGTCGAGAAGGGAAACCGACACCCCCTCTCTGATTTTCAAAGTCGCGAACAGGTTTCCATGTTCGCATCGTATCACCACCGGGCCGGATCCGTTCCAGACACAGGCGACGGATACCAAGCCCGTCTGGTTGGTCAAAGCCGGCATCGAAGCGATTGCCTCGCGAACGGGATCTTGCCTCCCCAGCGCCTGCAAGCCGAGCTGGATGACCTTCGGTCCAACCTCGTAGAGCCCGCTCGACAGCTGTTTCAACATGCCGCCGTCGCACAAGGACCGCACATAACGGTAAGCCGAGCTCGATGACATGGACGCCGCCCCGGCCACTTCCTTGAGCGAGACGGGCCTCTCGAAGGCCGCGACGATATCGAGAACCCGTGCGCCGATGACGATCGTGCTGTTGCCGCGGGTGGTGGACCCGCGAGCAACCGGCTCCTTCAACTCAACTCGGGAAGAAATTGCAGTCAACTGGTTCCGGGATCGCTCTGATGGTCGTGCGCGATGATTGTTCCGACCGTAGCGCGCGATTTCAACAAACGCAAATACCCATTGCAAAAGAGATGCCCCAAATTCCGAATATCAAAACGTCGCTGCCAAATTTGACAAACGGAGGAGCGTCCCTATGATGATCGTGGAATGGAACGCGAGGTTCGTATGCCGAGCTCAGCCCTGAATATCCGAACTCTGACGGACTGCATTGGAGCAGAAATCTGCGAGCTCGACTTGCGCGAGCCGCTCGATGGCGGCCTCATCGAGGCTATGTATTCCGCGTGGCTGGACAGACAGGTTCTTCTTTTTCGGGAGCAGAGCTTGTCTCAGAAGGATATGCTGCGCGTGGCGCGGTATTTCGGAGAGCCAGGCGTTTCCAGACGGCCTCCTCAGGAAATTCCGTCGCAGTACGTGGATCTGGATGGAAACGCCGAGACCCTTCCCGGGATCATGATCATCTCGAACATCCGCAAGAAGGGGCGACCTGAAGCCTGATCGTCCAGGGACGCACGCTGATGCCCGGCGCGACGGCATTGACGGTGGCGGCGGGCAATCTGACTTGCGGCGACAAGGCCGCGACCGTTTGCCATTGCGTGCCGGTGCCTGGCCCGAGCGTCGCGACGGCGCCTTCCGACGCGAGCTTGCGATACATCAGGACCGCCTGCCCCGGATCGTTCTGCGCGTCCGCGGTCTGTTTGACGACCTTGCTGCCGTTGATCCCGCCGGCGGCGTTGATGTCGTCGACCGCGATATCGGCCATGGCGTTCAGCAGTTGGCCCGACGAAGCGGCCGGCCCTGTCATGAAAGTGATGTTGCCAATCTTGATCGGCGGCTTGTCCTGCGCCATCGCGGTAGCCGC
>JANYDZ010000202.1 GCA_025363375.1 Hyphomicrobiales bacterium | reverse complement strand
CTGTTCGATGAGGTGCTTGCCGAAAGCGCGGGTCTGCGCCTCGCCGCCATTGTCCATCAGCGCTTTGCGCGCGGCCTCGGGCAGGGCGTCGAACTTCTTTTGCGACATGAACATCATGCTGGGCGTGGCGCCGAGCGGGACTTCGATGTGATGGAACGCGACTTCCTGCAGCTTGTAGGGCTCGAATGCCGACCAGGAGGTAACGAGCCCGTCGAGCGTGCCGCGTTGCAGGGATTCGTACATGCCTTCCGCGCCCATCGAGATGGGCGTGCCGCCCATGCGCTCGACGATCTGGCTCGGCACCTTGCCGTTGACGCGCATTTTGAGGCCCGAAAGATCGGTGTTGGATGGCGTCTGTCTGGCGAAATGCGCGCCGGTCTGGCCGAGGCACGAAAACCAGATGGGGACCAGTCCCTTGTACTCGCCGTCAAGCGCGCCCGACTTGTAGAGCCGCCACAGGGCCGCCGAGCAATCGACATTGTCGTCGGAGGTGAATGGCAGGTTGGAAACTTCGGTAAGCGGGAATTTGCCGGCGACAAAGGAATGCTGCACCCAGCCGATCTGCACGACATCGTCCATGGCGCGGTCGTATGAATTGGTGAAATTCGCCAGGGTCGCGCCGTCGCGGACATCCACCTTGAGCGTGCCCTGGCTGGCGTCGTTGACGCGTTTGGCCCAGGCGTTGAAGAATTGGCTGTTGGGGCTGCCTGCGGGACTGAGCGATGTGAAGATCAGCCGCGTCTCCTGCGCGGGCGCCGAGGACGCGGTCAGGATCAAGGCCGCGCCCATATAAATTGCGCGTAATGCTTTAGCGTTCATTGTGGCCTCCCGTGCGTTTTTGACGAATTCCACGCGTGATCATGCATGTGGAAACGGCGTCAGCGCAAGGCGCGCCGCAGCCTGAACACCAGCAGTTGATCTGTGATCGCGTCGCCTCCGGGCCCGGTGGAACCCCCGGGATAATAGACGCTGTCGCCCAGCACCGCGCCCGCCGAGGCGTGCAATCCGGTGGGGCCGGGCGGCAGGATAATCCAGCGGTTCGCCGTGAGATCAAAGGCCTCGTTTTCCGAAAACGTCCGCCTTGACGTCTCGCCGCCGAAAAAGACGATGAAATCATCTATGAGCGCGAACTGGCCGCCGCTGCGCGCGGTCGGCGCCGGCGGGCCGACGCTCCATGAATTGGTTTCGGGATCGTAGATATCGTGGTTGGCGACATTGTCGTCGCGCTCGTTGAGGCGCCCGCCAACGACGTGGATGCGGCCATTGACGGCGATGGTCGCCATATGGTCGCGGGCCGTTGGCATCGGGGCGCGGTCGCTCCAGCTGTTGGCCGCGGGGTCGTAAACTTCGTGGGTCGTGACGGTTGCAACGTCCCGTCCCCGCCCGCCCAACGCGTGGATTTTGCCGTCGAGAGCGGCGGCGCCGACGGAACCGCGCGGCGATTTCATCGGCGCGAGTTTGCGCCAGGTATTGGAAATCGGGTCATATTCCTGAAGGTGCGCCTCCGCGCCCTGATGCACGCGCGGGCCGGTCGCGCCGGGCGGTCGGCCCGAAAAGCCGCCGACAATGTAAATTTTGCCGTTCAACGCCACGGCGGAATTATGGTTCACGCCCGACGGCATCGTGGCTATGGCGCTCCATCGGTCGGTGGCGGGATCGTAGACCTCGCCGGTGGCGAGATCGTCGAGTACCCTGGTGCTGCCGCCGATCGCATAGACCTTGCCATTGAGGGCGACGACGCCGGGCTCGGTGCGGATTCCCATTCCCATCGAGGCGCGCTTGATCCATTCGCCAAGCGCGGGCTGTGGGCTCTGGGCCCAGCCGGGCAATTGCGAGAAGATCAGGGCGGTCGCGAAAACGCACGCCAGACATCGATCCATCGTCAATTGCTTCTCTCCCCCCGGCGCCGCGCAAGGCGCTTGTTTTCAAGCAGGTTAGGGCGATGGTGGAAAGGCGGCAAGCGCAGTGTTGGGCGCGGGCGCGGCAACGTCTTTGTATTTCTTCTAATTATCATTTTCACCGCCATGACCAGATTTGTGTTGCGCCAACGCGGCGGGGCGGCACAAATGATAGAGGTCTAAGTTACAAGTGCAATCATGATGGAACTGTCCGCGGCGATTCAATCGGGAACCATTCTTCTGCGCGAGGGTCTTGAAGCGATGCTTGTCATCGCGGCGCTGGCGGGCATGCTGCGCAAGGCCGGCGCGCTGGATGGCCTGAAGCCGCTCTATTTCGGCGCGCTCGCCGCGATTCTCGCCAGCATCGGCGCGGCGGCGGTGTTCGAATTTTTCTACAACGGCGCCCATGACGACCGCGTCGAGGCCGTCGTGCTGGCGATCGCGGCGGCGTTGATGTTTTACATGAGCGGCTGGTTGTTCCTGCGGCAGGACCCGCGCGCCTGGCAGGCGGATCTGAAACAGCTCGCCGACAAGGCGCTGGCTTCGAAAACCGTTTGGTCGCTCGCCGCCATCTCCTTCCTCGCCGTGTTCCGCGAAGGCGGCGAAACCGTGTTGTTCCTGCACGCGGCGGCCACGTCGAGCGGCGGCTGGGGCCTCGGCATGCTGGCCGGCCTCTTCGTGGCGATCCTTTGCCTCGCGGCGCTCTATGTCGCCATGCAATGGCTGGCGCTAAAGCTGCCGCTGCGCCCTCTGTTCCTCGTCACCTCGGGGTTCCTCTTCGTGATGGCGCTGCGCTTCGTCGCCGGCGCCGTGCAGGAAATCCAGGAACAGGGCCTTGTGTCTTTCCACGCCGTCAAGAGTCCCGAATGGTTGCAGGCCGTCGGCGTCAGCGCGAGTTGGGAAGGCATGGGCACGCAGTTAGCCGTCGCCGTCGCCGCTGTCGTCAGCACGCTGGCGCTGGCGTTGCGCCGTCCGGCGCTGAGCGACGCGGCGGCGAAGTAAGTCGGCCTTGCTGGACAAGCGGGCGGCCACGCCTATGGTGTCGCCGCGCGAAGTCCGGAGGCGACATGACGCCGTTTCAAAACCTGTCCACGATCTCATTGTGTTTCGCGCAGGCGCTCGCCATTGCGCCCGCGACCGCCCAGCAGCCGCCGCCTGGCGGGCAAATCAATCTCGTGGTCGGTTTCGCGCCGGGTGGTTCAGCCGATCTGATCGCCCGTATTGTCGGCAACCGCCTCGCCGACAAAACCGGCCGCCGCGTCGTCGTCGAGAACAAGCCCGGCGCCGGCGGCAATCTGGCCGCGCGCGCGGTTGTCCAGGCGGCGCCCGACGGCGCGACCCTGCTGGTCACGACAGCGGCGCTGTCGATCAACGAGACGCTCTACCGGGCCAAGACTTTTTCCGTCGAGCAGTTGCGCGCCGTCGCCATCGTCGCGACGACGCCGGAAGTCTTCGCCGTCAATCCGGCGACGCCGGCGAGATCCCTTCCCGCGTTCGTGCGCGACTTCAAGGGCAAGGACATCAATTTCGGAACCGCGGGTGTCGGCACGGGCTCTCATATCGCCGGCGAGTTTTTCTTTAAGGAGACCGCGAAGGTCGAAGCTAAACACGTGCCTTTCCGCGGCGGACCTGAAGCCACGACCGCGCTGCTGGGCGGGCATCTGTCGATGGTTGTGTCATCCCTCTCGGGCTTTGCCGAGCAGGTCGCGAGCGGCCAATTGCGCGGGCTCGCGGTGGCCGCGCCTGCGCGCGTCGCCGTCATCAAGGACGTGCCGACCTTTGCGGAAGCCGGCTATCCCGGCTTCACCTCGTTTTCGTGGGTGGGATTTTTCGCGCCCGCCGCGACGCCTTCGGCCGAGTTGGCGCGCCTCAACAGGGACATCGACGACATCGCGCGCGAGCCCGCCATCCGCGAGCGCCTTGTCGCGCTTGGATTTGATCCGTTGAACGGCGCGCAATCCGAGGCGGAGGCCTACATGAAGAAGGAAGTCGATCAATGGCGCGCGCGCGTGCGCGCCCTGGACATTTCGGTGGAATAGGAGCCGTTCGCAGGCTGCGCCAGCGCCGGACGGCTGGAATTTCCGGAGCGGCGCGCTACAATTCGACGGGTCTTGGCGGCGGGTCTTGGCGCCGCGCCGCTACAATAGAGGAAACGCATGCCGCATATTCGTCTGCGCCGGACAGGTTTTGCGCGCGTGGCGAGCGCAATGGCGTTTTTCCTCCCGGCGGCGTCCGACCGGCCCGCCTCCGCCTTGGATTTTTACGAGGGCAAGACCCTCGCCATCATCGTCGGCAACGACGCGGGCAGCGGCTACGATTCCTATGCGCGCGTGCTCTCGCGCCACATGGCGAAATACATTCCAGGCAAGCCGAACATCGTTGTGCAGAACATGCCTGGCGCGGGCAGCATCAACGCCGCGCAAAACGTTTTCTTCGTCGCGCCGAAGGACGGCACGACCATCGCCATCCTGTTTCCCGGCGCGATCATCGAGCCGCTGACGGGCGATCCCGCCAAATACCGCTACGATCCCACGAAGTTCGAGTTTCTCGGCACGGCGGACAGCGGCACGCGGTTGTGCTTCACCAACGCCAACGCGAACGTGAAAACCTTCGCCGACGCGCGCGCGCGCAAATCGCTCATGGCGGCGACGGCGGCGGGCAGTTCGGCGTGGGACTACGCGTATTTTTTCAACGCGCTCGCGGGAACGAAGTTCGAGGTGGTGTCCGGCTACAAGGGCCCCGCTGAAATGTTTCTGGCCATGGAGCGGGGCGAGGCCGACGGTGTTTGCGCGCTCGATTCGGGCGCGCTGGGCGCGGTGCGGCCCGAGTGGTTCGCGCCGGGGAAGCTGAACTTCCTCGCGCAGGCGGGGCTCGAGCCCAACGAACGGTTTACGAAAATGGGCGCGCCCTCCATGTGGGATTTCATACCGCCCGAAAATCGCGCGACGGCTGAACTGATCGTCAGCCAGCAGGTATTCGGACGTCCTTTCGTCGCGCCGCCTGGAACGGCGGAACCGCAGATGAAAATTTTGCGCGCGGCTTTTGCGCAGGCGTGGAAGGATCCGGATGCGCTGGAAGACGCGGCGCGCATGAAGATCGACGTCAATCCGCGGGACGGGGACGTCGTGGCGGGGCTGGTGCGCAAGGTTTACGAGAGTCCGCGCGCGCTGATCGAACGCATGGCGAAAGCGATCAGGCCGTAGTCAAGTGCGGCAGCGCTTCCTTTGAAAACATTCTGAGCGAGGCTTTCGCCTTCTCCAACGACATGCGGCCGAAACTTGGTTGCATGGACGCGATTTCGAAACCGCCGACCGATTGCGCATAGGCTTTAACGGTTTTGACGATGTGATCGGGCGTGCCGACCAGCGTCGCGCCATTGCCGATCTGCGTGTCCCAATTGGCCTTCTCGATCTGGCCGATGAGCTTGTCGTAGCCGG
>JANYDZ010000016.1 GCA_025363375.1 Hyphomicrobiales bacterium | reverse complement strand
GTATCCCGCTTCCCGGTGAGCGCGCGTGGGCTTTTTCGGACTGATCTCTGCAATCCCATTGCCATGGCGGGTGATGACAAGCGCCTCACCTTTTTCGACATCGTCGAGCAGGCGGAGGAATTTCGTTTGGGCTTCGGAGGCCTGGATGGTTCTCATCGTATTGACCAGTTGAGTCGACCAGTCAAAATAAAGGCGCGACAGGCTTCATTGCCAAGTTTGCGGGACAAGAAAAAAGGCGGCCCTCCCGAGCCGCCCTTGCCTGATCTCAAACCACCACAGACCCGCCTACTGCGCGGTCCGCTTCGCCGCCGCCATATCGGCTTCGCTGCGCACGGTCATGTAGCCCATCTGGCCGGTGCGATAGATCGGGATCAGCACTTCCAGCTGGCCGCGCGATTCATCCAGAGAAATGAAGCGCACTTCGGTGCCGCGGCGCGGTAGATCAAATCGGGTGTGGCGACCGAGCGCGGGGTCATAACGGTAGATGTGATGAGCCGGGGGCCGTAAGTGCCGGCGCCGAATTGCGGCGGGAGATGGCAAATGGAGCAGGAACGGGCGTAGGAATTGCGGCCCTCGGTCTGTTGCGGATTGAGCTGGGGGCCCGCAGTTTGCTGGGCTAGGACGGGACCCGCCGCAAATAGGGCAACAAACAACGCCGTGGTTACGCGAACCTTCATCAATTGCCTCCCGAATCCAGATTTTCGGGTAGACTATCGCTTTGCAAGTATGGAGGGAAGTGGCAAAAATTGAGCCCGAAGGAGGCCTGAAACAGAAAACGCCGGGCGTACATCCGGCCCGGCGTCAGTCGTATTCGGCGACTGAACTCAACTCGCGCCGTCAACGATTGTCTTGCGTTTAAAGGGAAATAGTGAAGAAATGATGACGGATCGCGAGGCCAATGGAGAAACACGTGCCGAAGGGATACTGGATCGCCCACAATGACGTGACCGACGCCGAAGCCTACAAAGGCTATGTCGCAGCCAACGGACCCATATTCGCGAAATACGGCGCGCGATTTCTGGTCCGGGCGGGGAAATTCGAAGCCGTCGAGGGCGAGGCGCGCGGGCGCCACGTCGTGATTGAGTTTCCCGACTACGTGACTGCGCTCGCCTGTTATCACTCGCCGGAATACGCGGCAGCGATGAAGATCAGGAAGAATGCTTCGGCGGGGAGTGTTGTGGTGGTGGAGGGATACGACCCGCCCTGAACTATTCAGCCGCCTGCGTGCCCCCGCGCGCCGCCTCCGCGTCGCGCAGACGCCGCACAATGCGCCGCGCGCCAACGCCCGAGTGGTCGAAGGGAAACGCCCTGAGCGGCGCGCCGCTTGTGTCTGAATCGATCAGTTTTTGCTGACGCTCCACGATCGACATGTCCTCGCCGAAGGCCAGATCGATCATTGTCTTGTAGAGATCGCTGACCTTGGAATCGTTCAGCGCCCAGGGCCGCGACGTCGCCCAGAAATAATGCAGCGTCCTGTCCGTCTCCGGCGTAAAGCCGTTGACGACGACATGCGTTGGTTGGCCCTCGGCTTCCGTGGTTGAGCCGGCCTCGCGCGCGCCAAGAACGACCTTCACAAAGGACGGCGGCTGCCATTCAAAGATCTGCCAGCGGTCGATCTTTCCGTGCAGGCCCTTCGCGGCCTTGTAGATCGGCGCGGTGTCGACATTGAACATCATGCGGCGCGCGAAAATCCTGTCGCCCTTCACTTCCACTTCGAGCGGCGTGTCGGTGACGCCGCCGCCTGCGAGCGTGGTTTTGTGCACGAAGACCACGTGCGTGAGGTCGAGAATATTATCAACCATCAATTCGTAGTTCGCCTTGATGTGAAGATAGCCGGGCACCGGCGTCCAGCCCGCGTCGTCATTCTCGAAGAAATCCGGCAGCAGGGATTCATCCGGCGTCGCCTCGCCCATCCAGAGATAGATGAAACCGTGGCGCTCCAGCGCGGGATATGACCTCGCGCGAAAACCCATGGGCACGGGGATGTCGCCGGGGATGTGCGCGCAGGCGCCGTCGCGGCCAAAGCGAATGCCGTGATAACCGCATTGAATGTCGTCGCCGACAACTTCGCCGCTCGATAGGGGCGCCTTGCGGTGTGGACAGCGATCGCTCAGCACGCCGATCTTTCCGTCATTGCCGCGAAAAATCACGACAGGCTCGTTGCAGATCACGCGCGCCAGCGGCGTAGCGGCGATTTCGCCCGCGGCGGCGGCGATATACCATTGGTTGCGCAGGAATTCGGCGTCGCTCATGGCGGTCTCCGGTGACGAAAGCCTGGCACGTTATTTTGGCACGTTATTTTGGTTGCGAAAGCGGCGCAAGATGTTAGCCTGCGCACAGCTTCAGGCATTGCAGGCCATCGTGGACCTGCCCGATCTCCGGCATGGGACGGTCGCTAGCGTCCCAGGGATTCCGGTCACGACCTGAATGCGGGGAGGATGTAATGCGAAGCAAGCTCATGCAAAGCTTGGCGGCCGGCGGGGCCGTCATGCTGTTTCAATTCACGCCGCAAATCGCGCAGGCGCAGAACGTCAACGCGGCAATTGAAGGCCTCGTTTCATCGGAGGCTGAAGGCGCCATGGAGGGCGTCGTTGTCTCCGCCCGCAAACCCGGCGGCGCCGTCATGGTCAGCGTCACCACCGACGACAAGGGCCGCTTTAGCTTCCCGAAAAGCCGGCTTGAGCCCGGCGAATACAATATCGCCGTCCGCGCTGTCGGCTTCGATTTGCCGGCGAAGGTCAACGCCAACGTCGCCGCCGACAAGTCGGCCTCGCTCGACATCAAGCTGCGCAAGACGCGCAACCTCTCGGCGCAACTCACCAACGCCGAGTGGATGATGAGCATTCCCGGCACGGCCGAGCAGAAGGATTTTCTGACCGATTGCATGAGCTGCCACACGCTTGAGCGCGTCTTCCGCTCGTCGCACGGAGTCGAGGAATGGATGGACACGATCCAGCGCATGCGCGGCTACGCGCCCGTCAGCCAGACCATCAAGCCGCAGCGCATGCTCGATCCCGCCCGTTCCGGCAATCGCGAGGATTATCGCAAGGCCGCGGAATATCTCGCCACGGTCAATCTCAGCGAGACCGACAAGTGGGAATATCCGCTGAAAACCATGGCGCGTCCGAAAGGCGCCGCGACCAAAGCTATTGTGACCGAATATTTTCTGCCGCGCCCGACCGTCGAGCCGCATGACGTGATCCTCGATAAGGACGGAATCGTCTGGTACTCGAACTTCGGCGAGATGTTCATCGGCAAGTTCGACACGAAAACGCTGCAACATACCGAATATCCTGTGAAGCAGTACAAGGATAAAGCGCCGGTCGGCATCCTCGACATCGAATTCGACAAGGAGGGCAAGCTCTGGTTCGACTCCATGTATCAGGGCGCGCTCGGTAGGCTTGATCCGAAAACCGGCGTGATCGAATCCTTCGTCGTGCCGGCAAAATGGAACGACGACCGCTCGCAGTTGAACTTCGTCGGCAACCGTCACGATGTCGACGGCAAAGTGTGGACGAAGGATGTCGGCACGCAGAACGTCCTGCGCCTCGACATCAAATCCGGCGAATGGGAACTGTTCCGTCCGACAGACAAACTGACGGGACCGCGCGGCATCTATCAGCTTATCTCGGATTCCAAGAACAACGCCTGGCTCGCCGAATTTTCCAACGGACACCTGGGCAAGATCGACGCCAAAACCGGCGAAGTCACGTGGTATCCGACGCCGACGCCGCGCGCCCGCGCGCGCCGCATGCATATCGACGAGAACGACAACATTCTTGTCACGCTGTATCGATCGAACTCGGTCGCGTGGTTCGACACCAAGACGGCGAAATACACCGAACACAAACTGCCGACGGAATGGGCGCTGCCCTATCGCGCGGCAAGCGACAAGAACGGCGATATCTGGGTCAGCACCATGTCGTCCGACCGCGTTATGCGCTTCAATCCGTCAACCGGAAAGTCGACGGATTATTTGATGCCGACGGAGACCAACATGCGTTCGGCCTTTGTCGACAACACCGGGCCGAAACCAATCTTCTGGATCGGCTCCAATCACACGGCGGCGCTCGTCAAGGTCGAACCGCTGGAGTGAGGCGAAGCAAACGGCGCATGCGACGCGCGGGCGATGCCGTCATGGGCGTCGCCCGCTTTTTTCGCTCAGGCGAGCACTGCGACGGGCGTTCCCACGCGGGCGCGCGTGTAGAGATGCGCGATGTCCTGATTGATCATGCGCACGCAGCCGGATGAAACATTGGTTCCAATCGTTTCCGGTTCCGTCGTGCCGTGGATTCGGTAACCGAGATCGCGGCCGCCGCCGAAGAGATACATGGCGCGCGCGCCCAACGGACTTTTGGAGCCGCCGCGCACGCCCATGCCGCGCGGCGTTTGTTCCAGCTGCGCCTGAATTTCCGGACTGCGCTCGACCATTTCACGGGGAGGAATCCAGTCGGGCCAATCGCGCTTCAGATTGATCGTGGCCTGCCCCGACCAGAGAAAGCCTTCGCGGCCTACGCCGACGCCGTAGCGCGTCGCGCGGCCCGGCGATTCCACGAAATACAGATGCCGCGAGGCGGGATCGACGATGATGGAGCCCGGCGCGTCGGTCCAGGGAAAGTCCACGGTCTGTCGGCGATAGCGCTCGTCGATCAGCTCATAGTCGAAGGCGGCGATCGGAAATTTTTCGCCGGGCCAGGCGCCGTAGGCGGCCTTGTAGTCGGGGCGCTCCAGTGTGCTGGTGAGCGGACGAGAGCCTTTGGGGGGCGAAGACGCGGGCTTGCGCGGCGCGCCTTCGATATCCGGCAGCAGCGAATTGACGCTGGAACAGCCAGCAAGGGCGGTTGTCAGCGCGGCGGCTGGCGCGAGGCAGAAATGACGGCGGGTGATCATAATGTTCGCTTCTGAAAATGGGTCGCCATGAGCCTCGCGAAAAATGGTTAACGGCTGGTTTGCGCGCATGTGTTCCCGAAACCGCGCGGGGCGCCGTTCGCAGTCGGCGTCGGTCGGCCTGATGAAACTCCAATCCGGCTATTTCGTCGCCAGCGCTGTTTGGTTCGATCAGCCTGTGCGCGGCGACGGGGCGCATCTCGAAGAATTGTGCGGCGCGGAATATCTCGCGTACAAATCGCATGTTAAGCGGCGGATTCCCTTCGTCTGTCGAGCCCGCGTTTTGCCAGCGGCCGCGAGCCGGTATAGACCGGCCATGATAATTCGACAGGAGCACGACATGACCGACATGCGCATCGTCATCGCCGGCGCCGCCGGGCGCATGGGCCGCACCCTTGTCGCGCTGGTGCATGGCGCTCCGGGCGCGGTTGTTGCGGGCGCGCTGGAGCGCGCGGGCTCGCCGCAATTGGGCGAGGACGCCGGAATTCTCGCCGGCGTCGGAAAGCTCGGCGTCGCGCTCAGCGACAAGCCGCTGGAAGCGATTCTTCACGCCGACGCCATCGTCGATTTCACCTCTCCAGCAAGCTCGTTGGAGTTCGCCGGCCTCGCGGCGCAAGCGCGCATCGTGCATGTCATCGGCACCACCGGGTTTTCGCCCGACGACATCCAGAAAATCGACGCCGCCGCGCGTCATGCTGTGATTGTCCGCTCCGGCAACATGAGTCTCGGCGTCAACCTGTTGGCTGGTCTTGTGCAAAAAGCCGCGGCAACGCTCGGCGAGGATTACGACATTGAGATTGTCGAGATGCACCACAAAATGAAAGTCGATGCCCCTTCGGGCACAGCGCTGCTGCTGGGCGAAGCCGCCGCAAAGGGGCGCGGCATCGAGCTTGCGTCGCGCGCGCAGCGCGCGCGCGATGGCCACACAGGCGCGCGCAAGCCCGGCGATATCGGATTTGCGGCTTTGCGCGGCGGCACGGTCGTCGGCGATCACGACGTGATTTTCGCCGGCGCCGGCGAACGGCTTGTATTGACGCACAAGGCCGAGGATCGCGGCATTTTCGCGCGTGGCGCGGTTCGCGCGGCCCTGTGGGGCAAAGGCAAAAAGCCCGGCCATTATTCCATGGCCGACGTGCTCGGCTTC
>JANYDZ010000189.1 GCA_025363375.1 Hyphomicrobiales bacterium | reverse complement strand
CATGAGCCGACAACCGAATGTCGATGCCAGCATGAAGCGGCAGGGTCACGGGAACTGACGCTATCATGATCTACATCGGGGGAGCGAAGGTCGGGTTTCTAGGCACACCATTCGATCTTTCCCTGCCGGAGAACGAAATGGCACCCGCATCCCTCGCGCCTCCAGACCGAGGGATGCAGGGAAACCGTCCCATTGGGATGCTCGGTGAGCAGCCAGACGGGTTCGGAATCCGGAATGAGATTCATGTGAAGGACCTGCCCGCAGCCGCCGGGACAAGCCATCGCGGCGGCCCAGGCAATTCCGGCATCCTCCATGACATAAACGACGCCGGCCTCGGGACGATCGGGTTCGTCGGCGATCCGCTGCGCGCGATAAAGGTGTTTGCGTTCCTTCCGCGGCCGGAAACGCCGCCAGGCCCGCGCGATGCGCGACCAAAGGCCGAGAAAGAATGTGCCGATGGTCGTCATAGGCGGTCCACCACGCTCAGCTCCGGCAGATTCAGAAGCGGTGTGACATCGCCTTTTCCGAGTTGCCGGCTCATGTAGCGGCAGGCCAGCGCGGGTTCAGGCTCGGGATAGAAGGCGACTTCGCTGAGGCTCAGGCCAATCTTCGCGTATTCCCTGTTGGGCCGCTCGCGAAAGCCGTGCAGGCGGGCGATCAATTCGGTCACCGCCATGGCCGCGAATTGCATGTTCAGGCTGATGACGGCGGGCCTGTCTTCGGCGACGCCCTTGATGTAACCGGCGCGCCTTTGCTCCTGATAGAAAGCCTCGTTCTGCCGCTTGACGCCTTCGGCGCGCACGTCTTCGAGCGTGATCGCGCCACGGCTCAGGAGCGACGATCCGCCGGGCCGCAGATAATGCAGATAGCCGCAGGCTTGCGAAATTTCGCCATTCTCGTCGGTTTCGATGGTGACGCCAACGTCGATGTAAGGGAGCAGATAGAAATTCGAAATCAGACTCAGCAGGAAACGTCCTTCGGCGCTATCGACGCATCCGAACACGAGATCGCAGGCAGCGACGGCGTGAATGGCTTCCGGCGTGCAAAGGTTGACCCGGTGGCGTTCGACGATCGTCCCGAGCCCGATCCGTTCAATCGCGTCGCCGAGAACATCGACCTTGTAACGGCGCGCTTTCGCGTCCTCTATGGTTGCGTAGAGAATGCGGTTGAGATTGATTTCATGCACCCGGTCGGGATCAACGAGGACGACGCGCCGCACGCCCAGATGCGCGAGTTGCGCGATCGTGGGGCTTCCCGTGCCAGAACAGCCGACAATGGCGATCGACAGTTCGCGCAAGGCCTGACTTGTCCGGGCTCCAAAAGCTTGCGCGTGCCGTTTCGTGAAGTCCCGCTGTTCGGGAATCGGGGCGTGGCCGAAATCATAGGGCCGCCAGTATTTCAGATCATCTCCGATGATGGCGATCTGGTTCAAGGGTTCGAAACGGCCATCGCCATGAACGACGCGCCCGAACATCGCGCCATCCGGCAGCATGATCACGCTGGCGTGCGGCGCGTCCGCAGATATCCATTCGCCTATGCATGGAAAGAGATCGGCGTCCGAAGCGTCGTCCACGTCCGAAAAACTGGCGAAGCCGCCGGGATGGCAATGCACTTTCACGACGCTCAATCCGAGCCGGTCGGCCTCTTGCAACCAGAGAAGCATGAGCTCCGTCGGCCAGGATACCGACATGGGAGAACGATCAAGACAGGCGTCATAAGGAATAATGTGGATGGATCTGGCCAATAGACGTTGCCGCTTGCCGTCGGCGCGGCGGCCGCAGAGAACGAGGGCGGCGGCTTCTTTGCCGTCTCCGGGAAACAAGTGCCGGTGCAGCGCCTGTTGCTGGTCGCGGGTCAGGGTCAAGGTTGTTTCCACGACATCACCTCTTCAATTCGTCGAGGAGCCAGGCGCGCATGTAGAAAAAATGGCTTTCGAGATTGTCTTCGCCCGGAAGCCAGGGATTGTCCGGCGTTCGGTGGCGCGACCATCCTTGCCAGGCCTTGCCGTCGAGGTTCACGCGAATGTCGGAACGGTTCGGGACGGCGCCATTGGCGCGAATGAGCGTCGGATAAAAATACGCCATGTCGAGGGGGCCCGGGGGATATCCCGGGGCCATCATGATCGCGACATCGGCTTTGGCGTGATTGTAGCCGGCGGGAACATCAATCCCGTTGGTCACAATCCACTGCTGGCCGGCTGAGGCGATGGCTTCCCAGGAGAGGCCGAGCGCGTTCAGAAAATCTTCGTCCTCCGACGGCAGCCGGAACTGTCGCCGGAGGTTCTCGGAATGGGGCGCTCCCATGGCGGTCAACCGTCCTGGGCGGTGCGCGGCATTGCGCGGAACCGTTCCAGCCCGGGCGCGCGAAGATCGACGATTTCGTCGAGTTCGATCAGCTTCAGGACCCCGCCATGTTCGACCTGGCGCAAGGTGTATTTTTCCGGAGGAACTTTGCTGGCCAGCTCCAGAATGCGCCGGCCCGTGATCAGGGGATCGCGCACATCGATGCGCGTTTTCCCCACGAGAAAGCCGTAAATCAGGGCTTTCGGCTTTCGTTGGTGCGTCGAGACGTGAATTTCGATCTCGATGCGATCGACGATCTCCCCGTCGAGGTCTTCAAGCAAGTGCGCGACCTCGGCGATTGCCTTGGGAACCAATCCTTCCGGTTGGCCGTGATGGCCGTGCTCCAATCCATTCTGCATGCCGCATCCCC
>JANYDZ010000156.1 GCA_025363375.1 Hyphomicrobiales bacterium | reverse complement strand
ACGCCGCGTTCTATAGTCAAAATCCGAAGGGCTCCCGATTCGATGGACCTCGTTTTAACGCCGGACAACCCCGCGCCGCCCGGCGCGGTTACAACGACGATACGCGCCGCCGACGGCATGGCGCTGCGCGTCGCGCGTTGGCGTCCGCCGGGCGAGCCGCGCGGCACGCTTGTGATTTGCCAGGGCCGCGCCGAATTCATCGAGAAGTATTTCGAGGTCGTCGGCGAGCTTCTGGCCCGAGGTCTCGCCGTCGTCGCCTTTGACTGGCGCGGCCAGGGCCTTTCGGGCCGCGAACTCGACAATTCCCGCAAAGGCCATGTCGACGACTTCTCCCTCTATGACCGCGACATCGACGCGCTGACGGCGCAGGCGCTCGAACCTTTTTGCCCGCGGCCATGGTTCGCCATTGGCCATTCGATGGGCGGCGCCATTCTGCTGGCCCAATCGCGCGCCGGGCATTCGCCCTTCGAAAGGATCGTGCTGACCTCCCCGATGGTCGGTCTCTATGGCCTGTCCTATCGCGACGGCGTCAGGTTTCTCGTCGAGGCGCTCGACACAATCGGCTTTGGCGCCGCCTTCATTCCCGGCGGCGGCGCGACCGCCGCCATCACCCGCAAATTCGACGGCAACATCCTGACATCGGACGAAGCCCGTTACCGCCGCACGGGCAATGTCATAGCGGCGGCGCCCGCAATCGGCCTCGGCGATCCCACCGTCGGCTGGCTCAACGCCGCGTTCCGCCTGATGAAACAATTCGAGGATCCCGAATATCCCCTGCGCACCCTGACGCCGATTCTCGTGATCGGCTCCGGCGGCGACCGCCTCGTCGATCCGCGCGCCGTCGAGCGCTTTGCGACGCGCCTCAAGGCGGGAGGGCTGATCATGATCCCTTATGCGCGGCATGAAATATTAATGGAGCGCGACAAGTTCCGCGCGCAATTCTGGGCGGCCTTCGACGCGTTCATTCCCGGCGCGCGCGACGAACTGGCGGCGATGGAATTGGCGGCGGACGCCATCGCCAAAGCGCGCCGAAGCCCGTGACCCGCCCGCTTATCTGCCCGGTGTGTTCACCCTGATTTTATAGATGCCGGTGCGCGCGGCGATGTAGAGCGTCTTCATGTCGGGATCGCCGAAGCCAATCGCCGTCGTCCGTTCGGGCGCGACGATGGTGCCGAGGTGCTTGCCTTCCGGCGAAATGATCCAGGTGCCGCCCGGACCGGTCTCGTAGAGATTGCCCTTTGTATCGACGCGCAGACCGTCGGTGATGCCCGGTTCGCTCGACGCGCTCAGGTCGAAGAACTTTTTGCCGTTGGCGAGCGTTCCCTCGGGCAGCACTTCGTAGCGATTGACGTAGTTGTCGCGGCTGCCGTTCACATAAAGATATTTCTCGTCGGGCGAAAAGGCGAGACCGTTGGTGTTTGGCATCTCCCTGGTCAGCAGCGTGACCTTGCCGTCCTTCCAGCGGAACACCGCGTTGTAGTCGAGCTCCTTTTTCCTGTCCTTGTCGCGCTCGCGCAGGGCGCCATAGGTGTCGGTGAAGTAAATCGCGCCGTCGCGCTTCACCGCGATGTCGTTGGGGCCGCCAAAGCGCTTGCCCTCGTAGCCATCGGCGAGAATTGTGCGCTTGCCGTTTTTCTCGACCCGCTCCAGCGTGCGGGCGGCGAAGCCCGCCAGAAGCAACCTGCCTTGCGGATCGACGCCGAGCCCGTCCGGCCCGTTCATGACGAATTCCTCATAGGCGGGATCGGCCTTGTCCTTGCTGTTGTTGAAGGCCGGACCCCAGCGCCACTGGTCGGGACCGACGTAGACGGCGTGTTTGAGATGGACGGAGGCCTTGCCCTCCGGCGTCAGTTTCCACACAACGTTGCCGGGAATGTCGGTGAACAGCATGTAGCCGCTCTTGCCCTCCTTCATCCAGACCGGACCCTCGGTGAACCCGAAGCCGCCCTTGACGAGTTCCACCTTCGCGTCCGCCGAAACGAGCGCGTCGAGCGCGGCGTCCTTGCGAATGACGAAGGGAGCGCCTGTCGTCTGCGCTTGCGCGGCTGACGCGAGAATCAAGCCGGCAAGCGCGGACACGAAGGACTTCGTCATGGTTTCCTCCACTTGCCGACGCCGAAAACCAGCGCGCCGCAATGTGTCGGGTTTCGCGCGGCCCGGCAAGCGGGCGCGCAGCGTCGCGACGCGACGACGCCCGCCGATCTACGGCGCCGACAAGTCCGTCGCCCGCTTCAACACTTCCGCCGGCAGCGCGTATTGCCCGGCCAGCAGCGCGTCGATCTCCTCGCCGCGAAACACGACGATGTCGCGTCCCGCCTTGCGCGCGGCCTCGAGAAAAGCAGCGTCGCGCGCGGTCGCCTCAAACGCGCGCCGCAGCGCCGCAAGCCGCTCGACCGGCACGTCCGCGGGCGTGACGAAGGGACGCGACATGGCCAGCGCGCCGAATATCAGGCTGAAAATCTGCTTGTCGGCGGGATTCGACACGAGGTTGATCGCGGTTGGCGTTTGCTCCGTCCCCGGCTCCGGCGCAAGACCAAACTGCACCAGCGGAATGACCAGCTTTTCGGTCAGATAGGCGGGCTTGTCGGCCCGCATGCAGGCCCAGCACCAGCCAACCATGCCGTCGACCTCGCCGCGCTCCATCGCCAGCGTCAGCTCCGGCGAGGAACGATAGCCGCGGATGCCCCGGAATTTTGTGCCGATCGTCTCGTTGAGCATCTTGGCGTAAACCTCGCCGCCGCTGGCCGCCCCGGCCGAGGCGAAGC
>JANYDZ010000128.1 GCA_025363375.1 Hyphomicrobiales bacterium | reverse complement strand
CGTCACCGAAGCCATCAACGGCCGGGAAGGACTCGAACGACTCGACCAGCTCGGCACGCCCGAAGTGGCGCTCGTGGATTGGAACATGCCAGTAATGGATGGTTACTCCTTCGTCCAGGCCGTGCGCGCCCAACCACGCTACGCCGCGTTGCGACTGATGATGGTGACGACGGAAAACGAGCAATCCCGTGTCGCCAAATTTGTCGCGGATGTCCCACACCGGCACTTCCTCGCCGATCTGGCTGGCCGTGTGCAGGCACGCGCGCAGCGGCACGTCGCTGAGCGAAAACGGCAACACGTCGAGCGCGTGACTGTGCACGACCGCGTTGATCTGCGGATTCGCCTCATAGACGCCGCCGTGAATGAAGCGCTCGTGATAGGCGGGATCCGCGCGGCCGTCGGCGATGTTGCTTTCGAGATCGAACTCCATGATGTCCGCATGTTCGACGAGTTCCGGGGAGCGGGAACGCGACAACAAATAACGCCCGGGGTTGTGGGGATGACGCACGCTCACGTGACCAAAGGCGTCGACGACGTTGTTGGCGGCGAGAATGCGGTTGGCGAGCACGAGTTCGTTGACGACTTCGCCGAGATCGGCCATGTGTTTGCTCCGGAGGGCTTCAGGCGCGGCCGGCGATGGGACGCAGCCAGTTGAGGTATTTCAGCAAGGGCTCGTCGGAGACGCGAAGCAGATAGCACTCCCGCGCGGCCTTCCAGGTGGCCGTTGTGCTCGACGGCGCCGCGACAACGTCGCCGCGCTCGACGATGAATTTCCGGCCGTCGACGATGGCCTCGGCCTCGCCTTGCATGATTGAGAAGACGCTCGACAGGGTCGAGGGGGCTTGCGTGAACGAGGCTCCCGCGTCGAGACGCGCGACGTGAATGGCGATTGTCGCCATGGCGGGATCGCCAAGCTCAATGCGCCGACAGCCAGGCGCGAATTCCGTTTCCGCCGCGAGCCGCGCGACGGTATCGGCGAAGGCGAAACGCGCGGGCGAATTGGCGTCGATCACGTCGGAGCGTTCGATCTGCTCCTCGTGATGTTCAAAGAACATGGGCCCGAGCAGATGCGTCAGGGGCACGTCGAGAAAATCGATCCAGTAGGCGTTCTTCGACGTCTCGTTGCTGTGGGCGTGCCAGCGCCAGTTGGGGGTCAGCAGCACGTCGTTGGGGACCATCGGCAGCTTGACGCCATCGACCACCGTGTACATCTCGGAAGAGCCCTCGAGCACGAGGCGCAGCGCGTTCGAGGTGTGGCGATGCGAACGGGCGATCTCGCCCGCCTTCACCATCTGATAGGCGGTGACGAGGGTTGTCACAGTGGGATAGGCGTTGCCCTCGACGGGGTTGTTGAGAATAATGTTGCGGCGTTCGGCGAGCTCGGTGTTGACGAAGCGGCCGGCGGCCTCGAGCGCGGCGCGGGTCCGCGCGAATTGCCAGTGCGCGGGCACGAAGCGCTTCTTCGGCACGGGGTACATGGAGGGCTCTTTTTTAGCCCAGCCGTTCTCGACTCCCGCGCGCGCCAGCAGCGCGAGCAATTCATCCATGTTGCCGGCGCGGTTGAAATCCTCCGGCGTCACATCGGCCATGGCGTTCGCTCCGGTTTTGCCCATTCA
The DNA here is from genome assembly GCA_025363375.1 of Hyphomicrobiales bacterium. Classification (GTDB taxonomy): domain Bacteria; phylum Pseudomonadota; class Alphaproteobacteria; order Rhizobiales; family Beijerinckiaceae; genus Terripilifer. The sequence continues at coordinate 1,125 of JANYDZ010000128.1, read as the reverse complement.
GGTTGCCTATAACATGGCCGAATCCTATTTGACAGACGCCGGCGTTCGTGCGGGATATTCGCGGCGCGCCGGCGCGCGCGCGCATCAGGGAGGGCTGGAATGTTGCGACGCGCGTTTCATTTCAGCCCGCGCGTTTTCGGCCCGCGCATTTTCGGCTTGTGTGTTTTCGGTTTGGCCGCCGGCGGCGCCCGCGCGGACGCTGTCGCCGATTTCTACGCCGGCAGGATCGTCAGCCTCGTCATCGCCTCGGGCGAAGGCGGTTACGACGCTTATGGACGGCTGTTCGCGCGGCACCTGCACAAGCATATTCCCGGCCATCCGAAAGTCATTCCCCAGCAGATGCCCGGCGCGGGCGGGTTGCAGGGCGTCAATCACATCTACAATGTCGCGCCGCGCGACGGCTCGGTGATCGGGCTCGCGCGCCGCAGCGCCGTCATCGCCCACATCATCCAGCCGGCCGCGGCGCGTTTCGACATTGGCAAGATGAACTGGCTCGGCAATATCGCCGCCGAATTGCCGGTCGCCGTCGCCTGGCACACTTCGCGGGCGAAGACTTTCGACGACTTGCGGCGGACCGAACATATTGTCGGCGGCACGGGGACGTCGAGCGTGCACGAGACGACGCCGCGCCTTTTCAACGCGCTGCTTGGCACGAAATACCGCGTTGTCGGAGGCTACAAGGGTTCCGGCGATCTCGATCTGGCGATGGAGCGCGGCGAGATCGAGGGGATCGCCTACGATTCCTGGTCCAACGTGAAATTGCGCAAGGGCGACATGCTCCGGCGCGGTCTCGTGAGCGTGCCGATCACCTTCGGCCTCGACCGCAATTCCGATCTGCCCGGCGTGCCCTTCGCGCTCGACTACGTGGGGAACGAGGATGACAGGCAGCTGATGCGCGTCTTTTTCGCGCAGGACGCGGCGGCGCGGCCGATGATCGCGCCGCCGGGTGTGCCAGCCGACCGCCTCGACGCGCTGCGCGCCGCCTTCCTGGCGCTGGGCAAGGACGCGGATTTTCTCGCGGACGCCGAAAAATCGCTGCTCAGCGTCGACCTCGGCGATCATGTATATTTGAAGAAGATCATCGACATGGTGGCGGCGACGCCGCCGCGGTTGGCGCAGCGCCTG
>JANYDZ010000123.1 GCA_025363375.1 Hyphomicrobiales bacterium | reverse complement strand
CCCCATCACCGCCTTCGGCAGCCAGGTCGCGATTTCCGGAACGAAACACAAGATGACCACGCTGAGGATCATCAATCCGACGAAGGGCATCACGCCCCATATGATATCCATCAGCGGAATGTCGGGCGCGATGTTCTTTATGACGAATATGTTCAGCCCCTCGGGCGGATGGATCAGCCCCATTTCCATCACGATGGTCATGATGACGCCGAACCAGATGAGATCGAAGCCGGCGGCTTTCAGCGGCGGCAGCACGATCGGCGCCGTCATGAGAATGATCGAGACCGGCGGCAGGAAGAAGCCGAGCACGACGACCATCAGCAGAATGAGAAACAACAGCGGATATTTCGAGAGCCCGAGCGCCACGACCGCCTGCGCCGTCGATTGCGAAATGTGCAGATAGCTCATCACGTAGGAATAGAGCAGGGACATGCCGATGATCATCATCAGCATGGTGGATTCGCGCAACGTCGCGTTGACAATGGGAACGATATCGTTGACGCGCCAAACGCCGTAGATGACGGCGATGAGCAAAAGCGCGAGGACCGCGCCAAGGCCCGCGGTCTCCGAGGGCGTGGCGTAACCGCCGTAAAGCGCGATCATCACGCCCGTCAGCAGCGCGACAAAAGGAACGACGCGCGGCAGCATCGCGCGTCTTTGCGCGGCGGAATAGACTTCGCTTTCGAGGATGGGATGCGCGACGCCCTTCGCGGCCCGCAGCTTGCGCGCCACGCCAAATTCGTAGCGCCAGCGAAAGACCGCGTAGAGCGCGAACAGCACGACGAGCAGCAGCCCCGGTCCGAGTCCCGCGAGGAACAAACGCCCGAGGGATTGTTCCGAGGAGACCGCGTAGAGGATCATGGTTATCGAGGGCGGCAGCAGAATGCCCAGCGTGCCTCCCGCGGCGATGATGCCGGACGCAAAGCCGCCGGAATATCCGCGCTTGCGCATTTCGGGAATTCCGGTGGAACCAATGGCGGAGCAAGTCGCGGGCGACGATCCCGCCATCGCCGCAAAAAGCGCGCAGGCGAAGACATTGGCGATGCCGAGGCCGCCGGGAATGCGGCTCATGAGGCCGTGCAGCGCCGAATACAAATCGGCGCCGGCGCGCGATTTGCCGATCGCCGCGCCCTTGAGAATGAACAGCGGAATCGCGAGCAGCGTAATCGACGACATTTCCTCGTAAACATTTTGCGCGACGGTATCCAGCGAGGCGTGGGGCATGAAAAAATACATGAAGGAGACGGCGACCGCGCCCAGCGCGAAGGCGATGGGAATGCCGGCCATCATTGCCGCCAGCGTCGAGCCGAAATACAGAATGCCAAGCGTGAGGGCGCTCATTTGGGCGCTCCCCGCGCGAGCGCGCCGATCAACTGCGCGAGAATTTGCAGGCAAAGAACGCTCATGCCAATCGACATGACGCAGTAGGGAATCCACAGGGGCGGCCCCCAGCTCGAAGCGGTGTGCTGATCGTCGACCCAGGCCTCGTGGAGCAACGTCCAGCTCTTCCACGCAAAGAACGCGCAGAAGGCGAGGCCGACGGCATCGACGAACAGGCCGCGGTAATAATTGGCGCGCGGCGACAATAGTTCGGGCAGCGCCTCGATGCCGACATGGCCGCGGACTTGCTGCACGAAGGGCGCGGAGAGGAATGTCGAGCCGACGAGCAGAAACACGGTCGTCTCGTCCTGCCAGTCCGTTGACTGTCGCAGAAAGTAACGCACGAAAACGCTTTCCGTCAGCACAATTGCGCCGGCAAGAAGCGTGACGCCCGCGACAAGCATGAGGACGCGGTTGACAAACGCCAGCGCGCGCTCAAGCGCGCTCCCGCCCGCGGCTGGCGCCGCAAGCGCGACGCCTTCGTCAACCAGCTTCACGCGGTTTTCTCCGCGAGTTCAACAGCAAGCTTCATCAGCTTCGCGCTCGTCTCGTTCTTGTCGGAATAGTCCTTCCACGCGCTTTTGCGCGCCAGCTCCTTCCATTGGGCGAGCACGGCGTCGTTCATCTCCTGAACCTTGACGCCCTTCTTGCCGTAAACATCGACGACGCTCTTGTCGTCCTGCAGCGCGGCGGCGTAGCCATAGGTTTCGAGTTCGGCGCCGACCGACATGACGGCGTCCTGCTGGCCCTTTGGAAGAGCCGAGAAAATGGCCTTCGACATGATCAGCGGTTCGAACATGAACCAGTAGGATTTGCCGCCGCCGCCCGCCAGGTGCTTGGCGAGCTCCTCCATGCGGAAGGAGATCAGGCTGGTGGACGAGGTCACGACGGCGTCGACGGCGCCCGTCTGCATGGCGGCATAGGCTTCATTGGAGGGCAGCGACACCACGGCGGCGCCGGCCTCCTTGAACATGAGGTCCATTTCCCGCGAGCCGCCGCGCACCTTCTTGCCCTTGGCGTCTTCCGGGCCGAGGAGTTGCGTCGAGCGGCTCGCGCAACCTCCGGCCTGCCAGACCCAGGAGACGATGACGACGCCCTTCTCCTCGCAGATGCGGTTGAGTTCGCGGCCGATGGGCGCGTCCTTCCAGGCCTTGCCCTGCGTGTAGGAAGACACCAGGCACGGCATCAGCGTGATGTTGAGTTCGGAGACCTCGCCGCCGGCATAGGCGAGCGGATAGAGGCTGAGATCGAGCGCGCCCTTGCGCAACGAAGAGAATTGCGCCGTCGTCTTCATCAGCGAGGAATCAGGGTAGACCGTGCCGGTCAGCTCGCCGTTGGTCCGCTTGGCGATCTCGGCGGCGAAGCGCTGGCACATGCGGTCGCGGAAATCGCCGGTCTCGCCCGAGGCGCCGGGGAACTGGTGGGAAATTTTAAGATTGGTCGCGGCGACAGCGCGACCTGCGATATTGAAGAACAGGGGCGCGGCGGCGGCGCCCGCGACAAGACGGCGGCGATTGATCATGGAATGCTCCTCCTCTGGCGGCAGTGTGGGCTGACCGGCAAGTCCCACGGGAATTGCGGCAATCTTGGGCATGAGCCCAGCGATTATGTCAATCCTCGCGCCATGGCGAAGCGCCCCGCCCATGCTAAAGTCGAAGGCTAAATCGTGGAGACAGCCCGTGCCGAGCCCAAAAACCGATTTGCGCCGCCAGATCATCGCGCAGGCCCGCGCCATGAACGGGCTCGGCATCAATCAGGGCACGTCGGGCAATATTTCGGCGCGCGCCGGCAAGTTCATGTTGATCACGCCTACGGCCACGCCCTATGACGCGCTGAAGCCCGCCATGATCGCGCGAATGAAGCTCGACGGCGGGGAGGCTTTTTCCGGCCCGTTGAAGCCATCCAGCGAGTGGCGCTTCCACCGCGACATCTATCTGGCGCGCCCGGACGCCGGCGCCGTGGTGCATACACACGCGAGCTACGCCACGGCGCTGGCGATGTTGCGCAAGGATTTGCGCGCCACGCACTATATGATCGCGGCGTTTGGCGGCGCTACGGTGCGCTGCACGGATTACGCGCCTTACGGCACGCAAGCGCTTTCCGATCTCGTCGTCGCGGGGTTGGAGGATCGCACCGGCGTGCTGCTGGGCAGTCACGGCATGATCGTTATCGGGCGCGATCTCGACGAGGCCATGTGGCGCGCGGTGGAACTGGAGACGCTGTGCCGGCAGACGTGGATCGCTTCGCTCGCGGGCGAGCCGGCCGTGTTGCCGGATGACGAGGCGATGCGGACCGTGGAACGGTTCAAGGAATATGGCGCAACGACCGGGGGCAGGACCTTCTCCCGCGCGCGGGAGAAGGGTTCGCGCTGAAACTGCGCCTCTATTTCGCCAGATAAAAATACCCCACGCGATCGTTCGGCGGCGAGCCGAACCACATGCGGCCCTTGTCGTCCATGAAGAAATCGCGCATGGAATTTTCAGGGCGCGGCACGGGATATTCGGTGATTTTTCCCGAGGCGGGATCGAGCTTGCCGACGACATCCATCCATTCGGATGAATACCAGATTTGCCCGTTCTTATCGATGCCGAGCGCATATGGGCTTGGCGCGGGACCCGGCAACTGGAACTCGTCGATCTTTTCGGTCTTCGGATCGAAATGCGCGAGCTTGCCTGAATCAAATTCGGCGAACCACACAGTCTGATCTTCCGCGACAACAATGCGGCGCGGGCGCCCGTTCACCGTCGGCAGCGTCCATTTCTTCACTTCAAGAGTCTTGGCGTCGACGCGGCCGATCTTTCCCGTGTTGATAAGCTCGGCGAACCAGACGTTGTTGTCCTTGTCGAGCGAAATTCCGTACGAGGTCGGCACGTCCTTGATGGGTTCGTATTTCTCGGTTTTGGGATCGAAACGGGCGAGGCCGCCGGTCGACCAGACCAAACCATTGGTGTCGATGGCGACCGTGTGCTTGCGCAGATCGTGCTGGTATTCGGTCACTTTTTCCGTCTTCGGATCCCATCGGCCGAGGCGGCTCGAGCCCTGCTCGGTGAGCCAAACCGATCCGTCGGGCGCCGGCACGGCGGAATGGATCGCGGCGGTGCCCGTGAAGGGCACGGGATATTCCTTGATCTCGCCGGTGTCGGGGTTCAGCCGGCCGATCTTGTTGGCCTTGCCGTAATAGGGAATCCAGAACGAGCCGTCCTTGTCCGGCTTGGCGCTCCAGGGCATGCGGTTGCCGCCGGGCATTTCATACTCGACGTAAACAATGTTGAGGCTGTCGTCGGAGAAAGGCCGCACGACATCCTTGAATTTCGGCAGTTCCGCTGGCGATTTCGGCAGGATGGAATCCTCCGAGAACATGGCGGTCAGATATTGAATGACTTCCTCTGATTTCTGATCGGTGAAGCCGAAGCGCGGATCGGAGACGAAGAAGCCCATGTCGGTGCGCATGTAATTGACGCGGTCGCGCCAGCCCTCCTCCGTGCGGCTCATGCCGGCCATGCGCGATTGAAAACCATGACAGGCCATGCAGAGGCCAAACAGCATGCCCTTGCCGGGATGATCCGGCATGAGTTGTTTGCCCTGATGGATGGAGAGATCGCTCCAGCGCACTTCGCCGTTCTTCAGCGCGAAATCGGCGGAGGCGGTTTGATCGGCGGCGAGCGCGAGACCCGACTTTGGATCAGCCTTGAAGCCCGGCGCGCGGATGGCGACGCGATAATCGCCGGCGCCGAGATCGGGCGCCTTGTACTTTCCGTCCTTGCCGGTGAGCACGCTGACCGTGATTTTTGTTTTGGCGTTGCGCGCCTGCACGAAGGCGCCTTTGAAGGGCTGACCATCGGGGCCGGTGACCGTGCCGGTCAGCGTGGCGGCTTGCGGCGCCGCGGATATGAACAGGGATGTGATGAAAGCTGTCGACAGCAGCAGACGCGACCGCATGATGGCTCCTCCATGGCGGTCGTTTTGCAAGGGCGTTTGCGCCCGCGGGGACCGCTCCGAGGCATCTTCCACCCGAAAGCGGCGTTTCGTCAAATCAACGATCGCGGAACCGCTTCATCTGAAAAGCTGTTCATACACTTTCGCCCATCTCGGCACCTCGCCGTCAAGCTGCTCCGGCGCCAGATAGGTCGCCTTGAAATTCACACCGTCAGGCCTGATCGCGGGATCGCGAGGGGCGACGCCGGGATCGGCCGGCATGTAGTCGGCGTCGCGAAAAATACGCTGTCCCTCGGGCGATGTCAGAAAATCCAGAAACAGTTTCGCCGCGTTCTCGTGCGGCGCGGGTTTTGTGATGGAGACAATGCCGAGCGCGGCCAGCGCCGGCTGCATCCTGATCCAGTCGATATGGGCGCCTTTCGCGGCGCTGATTCCGGGATGGTAATTGAAGATTTGCAGGACGATCGGATATTCGCCGGCGATGGATTGATCGAGCAATTGCCGCGCGGAGACGCGCACGCCCGTGATGTTTTGCGTCGCGAGCTTGCGCAGATAGTCCATGCCCTTCTCTTCGCCCATGTGCGAGAGGACGGCCCCAATGAATCCCGCGGCGCCCGAAGGCGATATATTGACGCTCCAGGCCATCTTGCCCTTCCATTTGGGATCGAGCAGATCTTCAAACGTTCTGGGCTCGGTTCCCTTTGGCACGAGGTCCGTGTTGTAGCCGGGCGTCAACACGTAGAGGTTTGACGCGATCCATCGGCCCAGCGGGTCAAAGAGATGTTTGGGCCAGGTTTTCACCGCGTCGGGCGACCAGCGCGTGACAAAGCCTTCGCGGTCCAGACCCACGACCTGCGAGAAGCCGTCGAAGATGTCGGCTTGCATCTTGCCGGCTTTGCCTTCGTTGAGAATGCGCAACGCGACTTCGTTGTGGTCGGCGCGGGTGTAATCGGTCTTGATCCCGTATTTTTTCTCGAAAGCCTGCGTCGCCGGCCGCACAAACTGATCGACGATCAGGGTTGTGTACCAGGTGAGGCGGCCCTCTTTTCTGGCGGCGTCGATCAAAGCCGGGTCGGCGGCCTGACAGGGCGGGCCCAGCCCCGCCAGGACCATCGCCAGTGCCAACGCCGGATTCCTGGCCAATGTCGCCTCCCCTTTTCGGTTGGAGGCTAGCCGATGGCTGGTGGAGGCCGCAAGGCTGCGGACAGACTGCGGCGATCCGTTGCGGCGGGAGGCGCCAAATCCGCCTTGACCTTGCCATCATGGTTCGCGACATTCCCTCCGGCGCCGCGGAATCGTTTGCCGGCGCTTTCGGTTACAAACTGGAGGAACCTGATGGAAAGACGACATTTTCTGAAATCCTTGTTCGCCGTCGCCGGCGCGCTTGGCGTCGCTGCGGTTTTGCCGAAAGCTGCTGAAGCCATGCCGCTGACCGATCCCGCCAAGGGCGCGCCGGCTCCCGCTGCAATAGAGCCGGCGGTCGCCACGCCGGATGATATCGAGAACGCGCGCGTCGAAAACGTGCAGTATTACTATCGCCGGCGACGTTATTTCTTTCGACCGCGTCGCCGCATATTCTTTTATCGCCGGCCGGTGTATCGCCGCCGCGTGTTCTTCCGGCGTCGTCGCTACTTCTATTGAAAGCCCGCTAAGAACGAAACCACCAGGCTCCCGCCTGGTGGTTTTGCCTTGACCGGGCTTGTCACGCCGGTCTTGTCACAAGCCGCGACCGAATATTTTCAGAAACACGCCCATGCCCAGGCCCCACGCGCCGTTGATCAGCATGGAAGTCATCACGCTGTTGCGCGGCCCGAGCGGCAGCCCCTTGATCAGCGGCACGACATACCAACTGACAAGCGGCAGCAGGACGGCGCCAAAAAGTATCGCCGACACCCACCATAGCGCGCCTCCGGGAAAGCGCGGCGCAAGCCAGGCGAAAGCAATTCCCCAGACGCCGCCCCAGAAAGATTGGTTGACGACCTGCGGCACGCCGAAAGGCGCAATCAGCGGAATCATGTTCCACTGAACCTTTGCGTTGAGCAGGCTCGACATGACCTGGTGAAACACCAGAACCGCGAGCACGCCGGAGACGAACGCCACAATAAACGTTCGCGCCGGGAAGGTGGAGACCCCTGCCATATCGTCCCCGCTCAGAACCGACGCCGCATTTGATCGAGCAGAAAGGCGGTGACGAGCCCCCAAGCGCCATTCAGCATCAACCCGATCGAAGAAATGGAGCCCTGCGGAAGCCCCTTTATCAGCGGCACAACATAAGCCGACACAGCGGTGGCGCAGACGGCGCCGAATATGATGGCGACAACCCAATAAAGCCAGCCGCGCGGCACCTTTGGCTCAATAAGCGCCCAGAGAACGCCCCAGACGCCGCCCCAGAAAGCAAGATTGATCATACTCGGCAAGCCGAAAGCGCCAAAGGCCGCGCGCGGGTTCGGGCCCATGTCCCACGGAATCGTCGGGCGCCAGCCGACGAGATAGTGAACGAAGGCCATGACCTGATGGCCGAGCGGCACGGCCAGAAAGCCTGCGGCGAAACCTAGCAACAGAAACTTCACGGTTATGCCGCTGCCCGCTTCGGCGGATGTGTTGGACGTTGTCATTGCTGTTCCTCCCTCGCGCCCTGGGCATTTTCCACGCCCTTCTCCACGCGAACGCGCAAATCCTAGCGCCAAATCGCCGGATTGACAAAGGCTATTGCGAATCGCCCCGCCGCGGCGTCACCACGCCCCTGTATTCGGCATGGAAATCCACGGCTCTTTCGGCGCGAGGGCGTCGCCCTTTTGCAGCAATTCTATGGAGATATTGTCGGGCGAGCGCACGAAGGCCATTTTGCCTTCGCGCGGCGGACGGTTGATGACGACGCCGCCTTGCATCAGCTTTTCGCAGAGCGCGTGAATGTCGTCGGTCTGGTAGGCGAGATGGCCGAAATTGCGCCCGCCGGCATAGGCTTCCGGGTCCCAGTTGTGGGTTAGTTCGACGCAGGGGCAATGGTTCCACCAATCGACCGCGCCGCTCTTGCGGCCCGCCGCCGCGTCCTGCGGCGTCGCCAGAAAAATCAGGGTGAAGCGGCCCTGCTGGCTGTCGACGCGGCGGACTTCCTCAAGGCCGAGTTTGTCGCAGTAGAAATCGAGGGACGCCTTGATGTCGGCGATACGGACCATGGTGTGGAGATAGCGCACGAGGGCTCCTTTGTGGTTCAGCGTCCGGAATTTTCCCGAGCGTAACGGCAATCCCGCTCCGCCGCATCCCTCGGGGAGACCCGATATCGAGAAACCTGTTTATGCGACGATTGGCGGCTTGCGTCCACGGCCAACTGCGATAGGTCTGTGCGACTATGACCGACCATTCCGCCCGCAAGGAAAAAGCCGCGCTCGCGTCCATCGCCGCCAGCGCGATTCTGACGCTCGGCAAGCTCGTCGCGGGCCTGTTGTCGGGTTCGCTGGCGCTCATCTCGGAAGCCGGTCATGGATTGCTCGACACGGGCGCCACCATCCTCACCTGGTTCGCCATCCGCGCTTCGGGCAAGCCCGCCGACGACGAACACCATTATGGCCACGGCAAGATCGAGGCCGTCGCGGCGCTGGCTGAAACCGGGTTGCTGATCGTGCTGGCGGCCGCGGTCATGATAGAGGCGGTGCGGCGGCTGTTCGGACACCCAATCGAGCACGTCGACGCCGGCTGGCTGGTGTTCGCGGTGCTGGTTGTTTCCATCGTCGTCGATCTCGTGCGTTGGCGGTCTCTGACGAAAATATCGGAGGAAACGCGGAGCGACGCGCTGGCCGCGGACGCGCTGCACTTCTCCAGCGATCTCTTTGCCTCGATCTGCGTGCTGCTTGGATTGATCGCCGCGCGTTTTGGATTCGAGCAAGGCGATACATTCGCCGCCATCGCGGTGGCGGTCTTCATCGCCATCGCCGGCTATCGGCTGGGGCGGCGCACAATCGACACGCTGGTCGACGCCGCGCCGAAGGGCCTGAGCGCGCGCGTGCGCGAAACCATCGAGCTCGTCGGCGGCGTCGTCGCCGTTGAATCCGTGCGGTTGCGCCCGGCGGGCGCGAATGTGTTTGGCGAAATCGGCATCGCCGTGCCGCGCACCATGCCGCTCGAAAAGGTCGCGGCCGTCAGGGACGAGGTCGCCCGCGCCATCGCGCGCGACGCGCCGGAAATCGTCCCGACGATCACCGCCAATCCAATCGCCCTCGACGACGAAAGCGTGCTCGAACGTATTTTGCTGATTTCCGCGCGGCGGCGGCTCGCCGTGCATCACGTCACCGTGCAGGAAATCGACGGCGCGCGCGCGGTCAGCCTCGACCTCGAACTCGACGGCGCGATGTCGCATGGGCGGGCGCATGAAATCGCCAGCGGACTGGAAGCGGCCATCGAGGCGGAGCTTGGCGCGGGCATCGAAGTCGAGACGCATATCGAGCCCATGGAGATCAACGAACTGGCCGGCCGCGACGCGTCGCCGGAGCTCAAGGCGGCGATCGAGGCGGCGCTTGAGCGGGTAGCGCGCGAGGGAGGCACGCTCGCGCACATCCACAACGTTCGGGCGCGGGAAACCGCGAGCGGCCTCGTTGTGAATTATCATTGTTATGTCGATCCCGGCCTGAGCGTCGACGCCGTTCACGCGGCGGTGGACGTCGTCGATCACGGTCTGCGCGCGGCCTTCGCGAACGTGACGCGCGTTGTGGGGCACGCGGAGCCGACGGGGGCCTAGCAAAGCGGGCGCGGGAATCGCCATTCCCGCAAATTCACGCTATCCCGGTCCTCCCCCCTCCATCGCAACGGTTCCATGCTCACGTTCCTCAAGTCCAAAGCCGGCCTCGCCATCGTCGCCGGCTTTCTCATTCTGTTCATCGGCGGCGGCGCGCGCTTCGCCATCGGGTTGACGCTGAAACCAATGGTCGAGGAACTTGACTGGGGCCGCGGCGAAATCGGCGGCACGGTGGCGATCTTCCAGATCGTGACGGCTTTCGCGATGTTCTTCGCCGGGCGCGCCGCCGACCGCATGTCGCTGCGTTCCATTATCGGCGGCGGCATAGCCGTCAGCGGCGTTTCCATCGCGCTCATGGCGCTCGTCGCCAAGCCCTGGCACGCGTTTGCGCTCTATGGCGTCGTCTTTGCGCTCGGCAACGGCATGGCCTCCATGACGCCGGTCAGCGTGATGGTGACGCGCGCCGCGCCGGATCGCGCGGGCTTCTTCAACGGCATCGCCTCCGCCGGCATGAGTCTGGGGCAATTGATGATCGTCGCGGTGCTGGCCGCGGTGCTTGCGGGCGTCGGCTGGCGCTCGGTCTTCGTCTGGCTGGGCGCCCTGCACGCGGTGTTTCTGGTCATCCTTTGGCCGATGATTCCCGGCGCTCGCGAATATGCGGGCTTTGAAGCGGCGCAGGCGAGGCGCACGGGACTGTCGCTGCGCGAATCCATGCGCACGCGGCGGTTCTGGCTGCTTGTCGCGGTTTATTCGATCTGCGGCTTCGATGATTTCTTTGTCGCGACGCATGTGGTCGCCTTCGCGCAGGATCGGGGCGTCGAAGCCTTGCTGGCGGGAAACCTGCTGGCGGTGATGGGCCTGACCGGACTGATCGGCGTCATTGTCGCGGGATATTGGGGCGACAGGTCGGGGCCAATGATCGCCACCGCCGCGGCGTTTGCGGCGCGCGTAGTCTCGTTCGGCATCGTCGTTGTCGATCAATCGCCGATTTCGGTGACGGTCTTCGCGCTTGTGTTCGGCGTGACCTTTCTGATGACCGCGCCGCTGACAATCCTCTTTATCCGCGAGAGTTTCGGCACTGCGCATCTGGGCGCCATCGCCGGCCTGATCACCATGATCCACCACATTTTCGGCGGCGTCGGCGCCTGGGTGGGAGCGGCGGTGTTTGATTCCACGGGAAATTACAACGCGGCTTTCTGGCTGATGTTCGCCGCGTCGCTTGTAGCGCTCGTCCTGACGCTGATGTTGCGCGGCCCGCCGCCAGAACAAGCCTGAACAACCCGGCGGCGCGGGTTGAAATACAACAATTGACTATGCCCTCCGGTTATGTTAGTAAATACTCACAATTGAAATATTGATACGACCCTGGACCCCTTGTGCAGTGTGTCCGCCCGGAGCAATCGCCATGTTCGCAACACTGATGTCGTCGAAGCGCTTCGCGCCGCTGTTCTGGTGCCAGTTCTTCTCGGCTTTCAACGACAATTTTGTGCGCCAGATGCTGGCGATGCTGATCCTGTTCCGCCTCGGCGAGGAGGGCGCCGGCGCGCTGATCACGCTGGCGGTGGGCGTCTTCGTCGCGCCGTCGCTGGCATTGTCGGCGCTCGGCGGCGAAATCGCCGATTCCAACGACAAGGCGCTCGTCGCGCGCCGCCTGAAATTCGCGGAAATCTTTGTGCAGATGATCGCCGCCGCCGGCTTCGCAACGGACTCGCTGGCGCTACTCTATGTCGCCCTGTTCGGACTTGGCGTGATCGCCTCGCTGTTCGGCCCCATCAAATACGGCATCCTGCCTGATCATCTGGAAACGCGCGAGCTTCCCGCCGGCAATGCGCTCGTCGAAGGCGCGACCTTTCTCGCCATTCTCTGCGGCCTCATCCTCGGCGGCTACGCGGCGAGCCACGACCGCAACGTCTTCAACATCGTGGCCCAACTGATGCTGGTGGCGCTCGCCTGCTGGGGCGCGAGCCGCCTGATTCCGGCAACCGGAGCCGCCGCGCCTGACCTTAAGCCGAATCCGAACATTCTGGCGTCCACCAGCGCGATGTTGCGCGAACTCAAAAGCCACGAGCGCCTGTGGGTCGGCGGCGTCGCGGTGAGCTGGTTCTGGATGACGGGCGCCGTCGCGCTGTCGCTCGCGCCGGTCGTCGTGAAGACGCGCATTGGCGGCGGCATTGATGTGGAGACCGCCGTCAGCGCGCTGTTCGCCATCGGCATCGCCATTGGTTCGCTGCTGGCGGCGGTGATAGCGCACGGGCGCATTCTACTGTTTCCCGTGCCCTTGGCCGGCCTCGTGATGGCGGGGTTTCTCATCGATCTTGGTTTTGCCACGCATGGCCTGCCGAAAGCCACCAGCGAAATCGGCCTTGGCGCGTTCTTTTCCAGCGGCAGCGGCCTGCATATCGCAATCGACGTGATGATCATCGCGGCGGCGGGCGGCCTCTTCGTCGTTCCCGCATTCGCCGCCGTTCAAGCCTGGGCGGGCGAGGACCGGCGCGCGCGCGTCGTCGCCGGCGTCAACATTTTGACCTCCCTCCTTATGGTTGGCGGCACGCTTGTGTGCGCCGCGCTACAGGCCGTCGGCGTGAGCGAACCGCCCCTGCTCATCGGCCTTGGCGCGCTCAACATCGGCGCGGCCTGGTGGCTGTGGAGGAACCTGCCCGGCAATTTCGCCGCCGATTTTCTCAACCTGCTGTTCCGCGCGTTCTATCGCATGGAGGTCGTCGGCGCGGAGAACATCAAGCTGGCGGGCGAGCGCTGCGTCATCGCGCTCAATCATGTGTCCTTCCTCGACGCGCCGGTCGTGCTTTCGATACTCGAGGAAAAACCCGTCTTCGCCATAGACTGGCAAATTGCCAAGGCATGGTGGGTGAAGCCCTTCCTCGGGATCGCGCGTTGCTTTCCCATGGACCCGACAAAGCCGCTCTCCACACGCGGCCTGATCAGGGAAGTGAAGGAAGGCCGTCAACTCGTCATCTTCCCGGAAGGACGCCTCACCGTCACGGGCTCGTTGATGAAAGTCTACGACGGCGCGGCGATGATCGCCGACAAGTCGGACGCGATGATTGTGCCGGTGCGTCTGGAAGGGCTCGAACGCACGCCGTTCACGCGATTGTCGCCGCAACAGGTCAAGCGCGGCCTGTTCCCCAAATTCCGCGTCACCTTCCTGCCGCCGCGCAAGCTGGCGCTGGAGCCGGGTCTCGTCGGGCGCAAGCGCAGGCTCGCCGCCGGCGCGGCGCTCTACGACGTGATGAGCGACCTCGTTTTCGCAACCAGCGGAACCGGCAAGACGCTCACGCAGGCGCTGAAAGAGGCGGTCGAGCGCTGCGGGCCCAAAAAGATCGTGCTCGAAGATCCTATCGCCGGGGCCATGAACGGGCGCGCGCTGCAAGTGGGCGCCGCCGTGCTGGCCCGCAAGATCGCGGCCTTTACGCGGCCGGGCGAATGCGTCGGCATCCTGCTGCCCAACGCCAATGCAATCGTGGCGGCTTTCTTCGGGGTTCAGCAGGCCGGCCGCGTCGCGGCCATGCTGAACTACACCGCCGGCGCGGCGAACGTGCGCTCGGCCTGCAAGGGCGCCTGCGTGAAGCACGTGCTGACCTCGCGCGTGTTTGTCGAGAAAGGCAAGTTCGAAACGCTGATCGCCGAACTCGGCGAGGACGTCGAGATTCATTATCTTGAGGACGTGCGCAAGAGCGTGACGAAGACCGACAAGCTGCGCGGCCTTATGGAGCGCGGCAAAATGCTGAGCCCGCGTCAACCAACCGATCCCGCCGTCGTATTGTTCACGTCGGGCTCGGAAGGCGCGCCAAAAGGCGTCGTGCTGTCGCACCTCAATCTCATGGCGAATATCGCGCAGGTCAACGCCCGTTTCGACATCAGCGCCACCGACATCGTCTTCAACGTGCTGCCGGTGTTCCATTCCATGGGGCTGACGGGAGGCCTGCTGCTCGGCCTGCTGTCGGGCATGAAGGTCTATCTCTATCCATCGCCCCTGCACTACCGGCAGATTCCCGAGTTGATCTACGGCATCAACGCCACGGTCATGTTCGGCACCGACACGTTCCTCAACGGCTATGCGCGCATGGCGAACCCCTACGATTTCCGCTCGCTGCGCTACATCGTCGCCGGCGCCGAGCGCGTGAAGGAAGAAACGCGCAAGACCTACATGGATAAATTCGGCCTGCGCATTCTCGAAGGCTATGGCGTGACGGAGGCCGCTCCGGTGCTCGCGGTGAATTCTCCCATGTTCAACAAGAACGGCACGGTCGGGCGCCTGATGCCCGGCGTCGAGCACCGGCTTGAAGACGTGCCGGGCATCGCCGACGGCGGGCGCCTGCATGTGCGCGGCCCCAACGTCATGCTGGGCTATTACCGCGCCGACAATCCCGGCGTGCTCGAGCCGACGCCCGGCGGCTGGCACGACACCGGCGACATCGTCGCCGTCGATTCCATGAGCTTCGTCACGATCAAGGGCCGCGCCAAGCGCTTCGCCAAAATCGCCGGCGAGATGGTGTCGCTCACCGCGGTCGAGCAAATGACGTCGGACCTGTGGCCGGAACATACGCCGGCGCTGGTCTCCATGCCGGATCCGCGCAAGGGCGAAAAACTGATCCTCGTCACCACGAAAACCGGCGCGGCGCGGAGCGACGTGCAGGCCCATATGAAAGCCAGGGGCGCGACGGAGCTTATGATGCCGGCCGAGGTGCTCGTCGTCGACGCCCTACCCCTGCTCGGCTCCGGCAAGACCGATTACGTCGAGCTCAACCGGCTCGTGCGCGAAAAACTGGCGATCGAGGCATGAGCACAATTGTGAAAAGAGCGCCCTCAAAGCACAAGCGCGACGGCGTCGCCACGCGCGCGCGCATCGAGAAGGAGGCGCTGCGCCTGTTCGCGGAAAAAGGCGTCGACGGCGCGACCATACGCGACCTTTCGCTGGCGGTCGGCGTCGCCGACGCGGCCCTGTACCGTTACTACGCCTCGAAGGAGGAGATCGCGTCGGACATCTTCACGCGGCACTACGGCGCCCTGGCGAAGGCGATCCGGGAAATCGGCGATCTCAATCTGCCGTTTCGCCAGACGGCGCGGCGAATGGTCGATCTGTTTTGCGCCCTGTTCGACGACAGTCCGGACGTCTTCGCCTTCATTCTGCTCAATCAGCACGCGCATCTGCGCTACGTGAAACCCGGCGAGAATGTCGTCGATGAACTCACGGCGATCATGGCGCGCGCCGCCGCGGCGAAGGAAATCGCCGTCGGCGACGCCAACCTCGCCGCCGCCATGGCGCTGGGCGCCGTGCTGCAACCGGCCGTCTTCAAACTCTACGGGCGTTTGCCCGGGCCGATGCGCGCGCGCGCGGGGACCCTCGCCGAATCCGCCGCGAAAGCCGCGGGAGCCGCTTAGTTTTTTTGCGCGATATTCGTTGTCGCCGCGCCGGTATTGGGCAATATTGCGTTTGCTCCAGCGAAAGATTCGTCCATGCGCACCGAGGCCGCACGTCCCGTTCATCTTTCCGACTATCGGCCGTCCGATTATTTGATCGACCGCGTCGAACTTGATTTCAGTCTGGACAAAAACCGGACGCGCGTCGCCGCCAGATTGCACATGCGGCCCAATCCGAACGGGCGTCCCGGCGCGCCGCTCGTTCTCGACGGCGACGACGTCCGGGCGACGCGCGCCGCCCTCGATGGAACCGCGCTCGACCTCGCCGCGGTCGCCACGCCGGAACAATTGATCGTCGCGGCGCCGCCCGCCGCGCCGTTTATTCTCGACATCGAGACGCTGGTCGATCCCCTCGCCAACACCCAGCTGAGCGGCCTCTACCGCTCGGGCTCGGCCTATTGCACGCAATGCGAGGCGGAAGGCTTTCGCCGCATCACCTATTTTCTCGACCGGCCCGACGTCCTCAGCGTCTATACAACGCGCATCGAAGCGGAAAAGTCCGAAGCGCCCGTGCTGCTCGGCAACGGCAATCCCGTCGAAGCCGGCGACATCGAAGGCACAACGCGGCACTTCGCCGTGTGGCACGATCCCCATCCCAAGCCTTCCTATCTCTTCGCGCTTGTCGGCGGCGATCTGGGCGCCCTGCGCGGCTCGTTCACAACGATGTCCGGACGCCCCGTCAAACTCGGCATCCACGTCGAACACGGCAACGAGCCGCGCGCTGCCTACGCCATGGACGCGCTGAAGCGTTCAATGAAATGGGACGAGGACACGTTCGGGCGCGAATACGATCTCGACGTGTTCAACATCGTCGCCGTCTCCGACTTCAACATGGGCGCCATGGAGAACAAGGGGCTCAACATTTTCAACGACAAATACGTGCTGGCCTCGCAGAAGACCGCGACCGATCTCGATTACGCGCATATCGAGGCCGTCATCGCGCATGAATATTTCCACAACTGGACCGGCAACCGCATTACCTGCCGCGACTGGTTTCAGCTGTGCCTGAAAGAGGGCCTGACGGTGTTCCGCGATCAGGAATTCTCCTCCGATCAACGCTCGCGTCCGGTCAAGCGCATCGCGGATGTGCGCGCCTTGCGCGCCGCCCAATTTTCCGAAGACGCCGGCCCCCTCGCGCACAATGTGCGGCCCGCGGCCTATCTTGAAATCAACAATTTCTACACGCCGACGATCTACGAAAAAGGCGCCGAAGTCATCCGCATGCTGAAGGCGCTGATTGGCGCGGCGGCCTTCCGGCGCGGCATGGATCTTTACTTCGCGCGATACGACGGCGCCGCGGCCATCGTCGAGGAATTCATTTCCTGCTTCGCGGAAAGCTCCGGCCGCGATCTCTCGCATTTCATGCTCTGGTACAATCAGGCGGGAACGCCGAAATTGCGGGCGTCGGCGAGCTACGACGAAAGCGCGCGCGCCTGCACGCTGGATTTCGCGCAGGAATGCGCGCCGACGCCCGGACAGGCCGAAAAACTGCCGCTCGTCATTCCCGTCGCGCTCGGCCTTCTCGGCCCGGACGGCATGGACATGAAGCTTGAAACCGGCGGCGGGGACGACGGGGCCAGCGCGGAGGAATTGCAACGCGGCGTGTTCGAACTGACCGGAGCTTCGCGGCGCATCGTGTTCCGCAATGTCGCGGCGCGGCCCGTGCCCTCGGTGTTGCGCGGGTTTTCCGCGCCCGTGCGTCTCGAACTCGATTTGAGCGACGCCGATCTCATGCACCTGCTCGCCCACGACGGCGACACGTTCAACCGCTGGCAGGCGGCGCAGACCTGCGCCAACCGGCTGATCATCCGCTCGGTCGCCGCCATCCGCGCCGGCGGCGCGCCCCTCGTCGACGACAATTTCACCCGGGCTCTGGGCAAGGTCGTCGCGGGCCACGCCGCCGACAACGCCTTCGCGGCGCAGGCCATTTCACTGCCCGCCGAATCCGACATCGCGCGCGACATCGGCGTCGACGTCGATCCGGACGCCATTCACGCGGCGCGCACGGCGTTGCGGCGGTCGATCGGCCGCGCGCTCGCGGGGCCCGTTCTGCAAGCCTACACGGCGCTTGGCGAGGCGCGGCCTCCTTATGCGCCCGACGCGAAGAGCGCGGGCGCGCGCGCGTTGCGCAACGCGTTGCTCGATCTCTACGCCGCCGGCGACGCAAGCGCGGGCGCCGCGCTCGCCATGGCCCAATTCACGGGGGCCGACAACATGACCGACCAGTTTGGAGCGCTCGCCGTGCTCACGCAGATTCCCGGCGAAAGCCGCGAGACCGCGCTCGACGCTTTCTACCGCGCCTTTGCCGACGATCACCTCGTCATCGACAAATGGTTTTCGCTGCAAGGCTCCATCGCCGAACCCGGCGCGCTCGCGCGCGTGCGCAAGCTGATGAACCACGAATTGTTTTCGATGACGAATCCCAACCGCCTGCGCTCGTTGATCGGCGCCTTCACGGTCAACCCGACGCAGTTTCACGCGGCCGATGGCGGCGGCTACGAATTCCTCGCGGGCGTCGTCATCGATCTCGATTCAAAAAATCCCCAGGTCGCCGCGCGCCTGCTGGGCGCCTTCCGCATGTGGCGCTCGATGGAGCCGGGCCGACGGGCGCACGCCGAATCAGCGCTCAGGCGCGTCGCGGGCCGCAAGGATCTGTCGCCCGACGTGCGCGACATCGTCGACCGCTCGCTGGCTTAAGCGCGGCGTTCTTTATTTGGACTCAATTTGCAGCCCGCGCGCGCGCCGGCAAGTGGCGCGCAATCGCCGCTTGCGCCGTAATTGAAAATTTTCGCGTCAAGGATTCATTAACTTCTGGACAAATCGCCTGCGCCGGATTCAGATGGAGCTGATTCGGAGCGATGCGGCACATTGAATCCGGATTGAAACCATTTTCGAGGAGGCCCGGCGTGACTCATGCCGATTTGGCCAATGCGCGGACTCGCGTCGGCGCGTTGCGGATTATGTTTGTCTGGCCCGCGCGGCTCGCCTTTCCACGCGAGCGTTTTTTGAAAGCGCTGCCGCGTCACGGCTTTACAGCCTTCATCGGCGTCTTCGTCCTGTGCGTTCTCGGCCTCGCCTATTTTCAGGCGATGCGGGAGCGCGACGAAGCCCTGTCGACAGCGGCGGGCGAAATGGAACTCGTGGCGGCGGCCGTCGCGGCGGAAATCGATTCCGCCGCGCGCGGTCCCAGGTCCATGGACACCGTCGGCAAAGCCCTTCCCGACCACGCCTTCGTCAACC